>CALLZY010000186.1 GCA_937858715.1 uncultured Chitinophagaceae bacterium
TGATTACTAAGAATATTAATGCCCTGTATAGCCATGTATTGAACACATAGTTCTCCACAAATAGCCAGGGAATAAGTGTAATGCCAATAGCAAGAAACACAACAATGGGGGTGTATATTCTTGCAAACTTGCGGATGAATTGTTCTGTTTTTGCTTTTCTGGTGGTTGCGTCTTGCACAAGGGTTAATATTCTTGCAAGCGAAGAATCATTAAATAGCTTTGTTACTTTTAACTCTACTACTTTTTCCTGGTTAATCATTCCAGCCAGTACTGTTTCCCCTTTGGTAAAAGTGGAAGGTTTGCTTTCGCCGGTTAATGCTGAAGTATTAAATGAACTTCCCCCACTTAACATTTCTCCATCCAGCGGCACTCTTTCTCCAACTTTTATCTGGATGGTTTCGCCAACTTTTACACTTTCAGGCGGGAGATTAACATAAATACCATTTCTTAACACATCGGCGCTGTCGGGTCTTACATCCAGCAATGCTTTAATGCTTCTTTTAGCACGGTTGACAGCAGCTTCCTGGAATAATTCTCCCACTGCGTAGAAAAGCATTACCGCCACGCCTTCGGGATATTGGCCAATATAAAAAGCGCCAATAGTAGCCACACTCATGAGGAAAAATTCTGTAAAAAAATCTCCTTTAATAGCTGTTTTTATTCCTTTAATCACTACTGGTAAACCAACAGGGACATAAGCAAAAATATACCATGCAAGCCGGGCCCAACCTGAAAACCAGGATGGTGCTGGCTTTATCCAGTTATCCATAGCAATGCCCAGTATTAAAAGTACAAAGCTGGCTATTGCAGGCAACCAGGGTTTCATTCCCGGGCCTTCCTCGTCATCGTGGTTATGCCCGTCGTAATCACTCTGCATGGATACCCTTTTTTCATCGTTTAATTTTTCATCAAGATTGCAACAGGCTTCCTGCTCTGCAATTTTTGTTTCATCATGTTTATGTACCATAAAACTTTATTTAATGTAAAAAAAATGTAACAATGCCTACTAAAATTAATACCATACCGGTAATACGTTTTTCGTTCTGCTCAATAAATTGTGAGTTCATCATCTGCACTCCTTTAAATGCGAGCATTACAATAGTGATAATTCCGGTGATGCTGATGGCTGCATACACTAAGGCCAGCAACAAAATATCATCCCACCCATAAGCACCCGCTGCAAGAAAAAGACTTTCTACTTCCAGGCAGGGAGATAGAAACATCGTTGCTGCGAATATCAGCACCCATTTGGTTTTCGATTTTTTATATTGCTGTACATCCTTGTTGGCAGCATGATGATGGTGCGGCAGGTTTACTGTAAAATAGATTAATCCGAATATTATCAATAGCACCGGCGCAATTACATGCACATAACCTTCATATTGATGCGCCAGTTTTGAACCAACCATTCCCAATGCAAAACCAAGAATAACAGTACCCAGCACATGCGCCGATGCCGTGATGGAAGCTACCAGCATCAACTCATACTTTTCCCATTTTTCCGACCTGGCAATAGCCACCAATGGCAACCAGTGGTTAGGAATGAGTGCATGAGTAATGCCTAACAATATGGTGCCTGTTATGATGCTGTACATACCCCTTTTTGATAAATGTTTACCTCAATTATCTTTTAAAGATTGTCCATATTGTAATTATTAGAGTTGTTGTATAATATTTAAACCCCAACTTTTGGTGGGTACGGAAACCCTGCCACTCAAGGTTTTCCATTTTAAAACGGGACAAACAAGGCAGGGCTCCGACCCATATAAGTATTTATTCTTCTTCCTCCACATTGTTCATCTTAGACAATAAATCATACGCCCCGTTAATCACTACCTTGCTGTTTCGGTCAAAGCCTTCCGGTAAAATAACTTCTGTGTATCCATTTTCTGCAACACCAATAATTATTTCAATTCTTTTAAAAGCTATATGCTTTTCAACGGTTGTAATTTTATCAGCATCATCCGGCTTTTTTTCATCTTTCATTTCCTCTGCTGCAATAAAAATGTATGACTTACCTGCCGATTGTACAATCGCTTTATCGGGCAGGGCAGTTGTAGTAGCTACACCTGTTTCTACAATTGCTTTCAGGTACATTCCTGGCAATAAGTTTTTATCTTCCTGCAACAGATGCCCATGCACCCGAACCGTTCTTTCAGCACTGATTTCCCGTCCTATCAAATACACTTCTGCAAAACGTTCCTTCGTTTCATTATTTAATACAAAGCGGATTTTTTGGCCGGGTTTTAATTTTGGAACATCTTTTTCAAAAACAGTAAGTTCTGCATGGAGGTGGCGGGTATCTACAATTTCAAATAGTTCCTCATTAGCATTTACAAACTTGCCTATGTTCACCGAGACTTTAGTAACATAGCCTGAAATTGGAGCATAGATATTTGCTTTTGCAGAGATATTATCAGGATTAATTTTATCAGGATTGATATTGATGAGTTGCAGCTTTGATTTTAAACCCTGCAGCCTTGCTATCATACTATTGTATTCGCTGCTGGCTTTTTGTACGGTCTTTTTTGCGTTTACATTCTCTTTTGCCAGTTCCTGTTGCCTTTCTAATTCTTCTTTCAGGTAAACCAACTGGCTTTTATAGTCAAGGTAGTCTTGCTGTAATTGAATGAATTCCGGGTTTTCTAATACAGCAATTACCTCACCTTTGGTAACTGGTTTTCCTTGTAACAATTCTGTATTTTTTAGTGTGCCACCATAAGGAGAAGATATAGTTATGAGTTGTTGCGGAGGAACATCCAGTACTCCCGATGCCCTGATAACGCTGCTGAGATTTTTTTCTTCCACAGCGCCATACTGTATATTTACTGTTTTGAATTGGTCTTCCGACAATTCAACCATGCCTGCTTCTTCAGTTTTAGTTTTTTCTGCCGATGCAGTTTCTGTATTTTTTTTGGAAGAGCAGGATGAAAGCAAAACAATGGCAGCTGTGAGTATAACAATTGAACTTAAAAATTTCTGTTTCATATTAATTTTATTTTATCCCGTTTTTATTAATTGATGCCACCGATAAATTCGATAGCAATGACGGTTTGATTGTATTGGTTTAAAAGTTTGGTGTATTCCTGTTTTACAATGACCGCATTGTTGAGTGATTGCGTCAATTCATAATAACCAATTTCACCGGCAGTAAAAGCTTTTTGAGCCTGGGTGATGATGAGATTGGCTTGCGGTATTGCTGTATTGCGGTAGTAGTTGATTTGAACTCTTTGCTTTTGCAATTCGCCAAACAATCTTGTCAGTTCAGCCTGCAGGTTGTATTGGTAATTCGTCAGTTCTGCCTCACGTCGCAACCGGTTTACTTCTGCTGCTTTTACTTTTTCTTTTTGTGCCCTGGCAAATATGGGAATGCTGATGCCCAAATTAACACCCTGGAAACGATACCCTGCTCCATAGTATTTATCAACTCCATTTACGGTTTGATAACCTACCAGCGACTGGTTAAAATAACCAACAGAGAAATCTGGTTTTAATCTTGACTGCTCAACAGCTTTCTCTCTGTTTGCAATATCAATTTGTTGCTTAATAAATGCAAGTGTAGGGTTGGCGGTAATGGCAGCAGAATCAAAATTTACCTGTATCTGTTTTTCAACAAGCGAAGTGTCGGCAATGGCCGTAACAGATGAATCTGCAGTAAACACCTTCAGGCGGTTTAACTCAATACGATAATCTTCTTCCGCACTTTTCAATTGCGCCTTTATCTCATTCACCTTGCTTTCAGCATTATAATTTTCCAGGGCATTTGTTTCACCCGTTTTATATCGCAACGCTGATGCTTTCAGTACCTTTTCATAGATAGCCAGCAGTTCTTTCAGCAACCTTATTTCCTCTATCCAAAAACTTAACTGGTAGTAAGATGTCTTTGTATTGGCCGCCAGTTCAGTTTGATAAACTTTCAATTGCAGTTCGCTGCTTTTGATATTAGATTCAGACAGCCGTAAGAGACTTTTGAAATAAGCAGGATTAGGTATGCCCTGAATAATATTGAAATTATTATCGTAAGCTATGCGGCTGTTGTACTGACCAAATGTGAGACCCACATTTGTTTTGCCGTAATCCTTCACCGTTTTTTTCAACTGCTGCTGGTAACTTATATCCAGTGTTCCCACTTTTACCAAAGGATTATGCTTCATAGCAGATGTAACCGCATCATTCAAATTTATGACTGTCTTGGGCTGTTGCGCATTTGCAGCAAATGATGAAGCTAAAAACAGAATTAGCAATCCAGCCAGGCCTTTAGCTGAAGAAGATTTTTTTGTTTTTGATTTTATTTTTTCAAACCAGGAGTATAAGACAGGCAAAACAACCAATGTGAGAAAAGTGGCTGTAATCAACCCGCCTATTACAACCGTTGCTAACGGTTTTTGTACTTCCGCCCCGGAACCAGTAGATAACGCCATTGGCAAAAAGCCCAATGATGCAACCAATGCCGTCATTAATACTGGCCGCAACCTAACTGAAGTTCCTTTAAGGATAATTGCATTTATGTCAGTCATGCCTTCTTTTTTTAAGCGGTTAAATTCACTGATAAGTACGATGCCATTTAAAACAGCCACCCCAAACAGTGCAATAAAACCAACACCTGCCGAAATACTGAATGGCATACCCCGGAACCATAAGGCGAATACACCACCAATAGCACTCATGGGGATAGCAGTAAAAATAAGTAACGAATATTTTATAGAAACGAAAGTGAAATAGAGCAACAAAAGAATCAATGCCAATGCTATGGGTACTGCTATTGATAATCTTTTATTGGCTTCTTCAAGGTTTTTAAATTGTCCCCCATAAGTAATAAAATAGCCGGGTGGCAGTTTAACCTGCTTTTCAATTTTCTCCCGTATTTCTTTTACAACCGATGAAATATCACGGCCCCGTGTATTGAATCCTACAATGATTCTTCTCTTTGCATCTTCCCGTTGAATCTGGTTAGGGCCTAACTGTAAACTGATATCCGCCACCTGCTCCAATGGAATCTGGTTACCATCAGGGGCCGCAACAAATAAACCCTTTACATCATCAATACTCTGGCGGCCTGTTTTTTCTAATCGCACCACCATATCAAACCGTTTCTCACCTTCATATACAATACCGGCAGCTTCTCCCGCAAATGCAGCACTGATTGTCCTGTTCACATCTTCTACATTTAAACCAAACTGTGCAATCTTATCCCTGTTTAATTTCACCACAATCTGTGGAAGCCCGGTTACCTGTTCTACATACAAATCTTCTGCACCTTTCACCGTAGGTACAATCACACCAATTTTTTTTGCCAGGTCTGCCAGTACATCCAGGTCTTCTCCAAATATTTTAATACCCACATCCTGGCGCACACCTGAAATCAATTCATTAAAACGAAGTTGTATAGGCTGCGATAACCCATAGGAAACACCGGGAATTTTCTCCAGTTCCTTCTGCATCATTTCTGCCAGTTCTTCCCGGTTATGTGCACTGGTCCATTCCTTTTTGTCTTTTAAAAGGATGGTAATGTCACATGCTTCTATGGGCATAGGGTCGGTGGGTATCTCAGAGGCGCCAATCTTTCCAATCACTTCTTTTACTTCGGGAAATTTTTTCATTAATAAGTCCGAAGCCTGCGTTATTTTTTCAATTGTCTGGCTTAACGAGCTACCTGTCAGCAACCTTGTTTCTACGGCGAAATCCCCTTCTTCCAATGTGGGAATAAATTCGCCACCTAATGTTTTAAAAATAATCAGGCTGATTATAAATACACCAACTGCAATACTCACCACCAGTAATTTCATCTTAAGTGCTCCACGTATTAATGGGGTGTAAAGCCGCTGGAAAAACTTCATCATTTTATCAGAAAGGTTTTCCTTGTGGCTTATTTTTTTACTTAATACAAGGGCACTCATCATAGGCACATAAGTAAGAGAAAGCAGAAATGCACCCAGGATAGCAAATGAAACTGTTTGTGCCATCGGGCCAAACATTTTTCCTTCAATGCCTACCAATGCAAGAATGGGCAGGTACACAATTAATATGATGATTTGACCAAACGCAGCGGAGTTCATCATTTTACCCGCTGATTTATATACTTCGTCATCCAATTGGTCTTGGGTAAGTCTTCCAGGCTTTCGATGGCCCAATTGATGCATGGTTGCTTCTACAATAATCACCGCTCCATCCACAATCAAACCGAAGTCAATTGCACCTAAACTCATCAGGTTGCCAGACACACCAAACATGTTCATCAACGAAATGGCAAACAGCATGGCAAGCGGAATTACGGAAGCCACTATCAGCCCGGAACGGATATTGCCGAGGAAAACCACCAACACAAAAATCACAATCAAGGCCCCTTCAATAAGGTTAGTTTTTACGGTTCCAATTGCCCTGCTAACTAAAGCGCTTCTGTCAAGGAAGGGCTCAATGACCACACCTTCCGGCAAGCTTTTCTGAATTTGCGTTATTTTATCTTTTACACTATTGATTACAATGCTGGAATTTGCGCCTTTAAGCATTAACACAATGCCACCAACTACTTCGCCTTCGGCATTACGGGTTAATGCCCCGTATTGCGTGGCATGGCCCAACTGTACCGTTGCAATATCTCTGACCAATACAGGGGAACCGCCGGAAGTTCTTGTAACTACAATTTTTTCAATATCAGTGATTGTTTTAATAAATCCTTCGCTGCGGATAAAGTAGGCATTGGGTTTCTTATCTATATATGCACCACCCGTATTCTGATTATTCTTTTCAAGGGCATTAAATACATCTGCTATAGATAGATTATAGCTGCGAAGCTTATCTGTATTCAATGCAATTTCATATTGCTTTAAAAGGCCACCGAAACTGCTTACGTCTGCAATGCCGGGAGTGCCCAGCAATTGACGACGGACTATCCAGTCTTGTATAGTCCGGAGCGACATGGCATCATACTTATCTTCATACCCTTTTTTTGCATGTAAAACATATTGATAAATTTCACCTAATCCGGTAGAGATAGGGGCCATCTCAGGGTTACCGATATTATTCGGTATCTGGTTACGGGCTTCTATCAGCCGTTCACCAACCTGCTGCCTGGCCCAATAGATATTGGCATCATCGTGAAATACAACTGTAACTACGGATAATCCAAACCTGGATATGGAACGGATTTCCTGAACTTCCGGAATGGTAGCCATTGTTTGTTCCACCGGAAAAGAAATTAACTGTTCTACCTCCTGTGCAGCAAGTGAAGGACTTAAAGTTATAACCTGTACCTGGTTATTAGTAATATCGGGAACGGCATCAATCGGCAATTTATTTGCCGAATAAACACCCCATATTATTAATGCGAGTGTAAAAAGGCCAATGACCAATTTGTTTTTTATGGAGAATTGAATGATTTTATTGAGCATATTTCTATTTATGATTTGAT
>CALLZY010000187.1 GCA_937858715.1 uncultured Chitinophagaceae bacterium
CTAACAGATCTAACATCATTTTTTAACCACTTACACACTTTTTTGGATAATACCCGTTTGCTTGACAGACAAAGTTGTTTGCTTGACAGACAAAGTCGTATGCTTAGATGTAAATGGCTTATGACAGGCTGGAAATGAGGGTTTTGGGAGAAAAAGAAGTGGTTTTGGCAATTTTTGGAGCTTTTTTGACTAACCACAGATTACACAGATTGAGGCACAGATGAAAAATAAAGGCAAGAAGGGTGAGTACAAGCGATGACAGATATTATTAAATAAAGTTTGATTAATTGCGGAGCCCTGTCATTTCTGGCTTGACCCGGTATCTCACCCGCAAACAATCTTCCGCATCAAAGCTTTTCCAGGTGAATATCAAAACATCCCGGCAAAGACACTTAGTAGATGAAAGTGATTTTACACAACCTGTCCGGCATTTCGGGAGTTATAGTTGAACAGTTTTCTTGTCAGCAAGTTGTTTCAGAATTTTATTTTCAGTCCCATGTCTTTTTTCATTATCAGCAAAGCTTCTGCATTGCCTTTTGCATCGTCAACAGGATTGTGAGTATGCTTTGTCTTGCGTAAATGTTTAAAAGTCTTAAAAGTATCTCTTTCTATTCCTTTATACAAGCTGCCTAAGTTCTGTGAACTAAACCCAAATGGATTTGTCCCTATGAAATGGTGAAAGTACCAGCACACAAACATCCAATCAAAGCCATTATTGTCGCTAATAAAAATAGCTCTGTCTTTACAAGTCATGTCAACCCATTTTTTAAAATCAACCATAACAAGTTTCGGATCATCAAAAGAGAGTGTTTCTTCTCTTGTGTATCCTGAAACAGCTAAAGCCTCGGGAATAAACTTGTCGGAAATTGGTTTGAGTTTCGCATAGAAAGTTTTGTCAAGTTGCTCGTCAACTAAAACAGCCCCGAAAGAGATCATTGAGTAATCACCTGGAATTGGCCCGTCGCTTTCTATATCAACCATTATATATGCCATGTAATTTAGAATTTTAAGAAACTACTCAAAAATGCCGCCAACGGGCAGTGCTTTATGCAGATTGGGGATTTGTATTCCGTCGCTCCATAACCGCTGCCTGGCTTTTTGATAAAGTTAAATATTAAGAACTAAAGCTGGGCGGCACCTGTCTGCCAACTGGAGCATTCGTCCGGCCCCTCTGATGCAAAACTGAATGTGTATGGGCTTTTCTACTCTTTTGTCAGTCGCCACATTCCAAAAGGATTCTCAAATTGTTCATGTCCTTTGTTTGGCTGGTTAAACTCTTCTGTTATTCTGTATTTTGCCGAATCGATGCCTGTGCTAAATGTCTCTTCATTTTGAATTGTCGGTTTGTCAACAATTTGGTAGTAACCAAATATCTTAATTAAGCCAACAGCAGTTTGAAATTCTTCCCCTGATATAATCGTGTCTTTATAACCCAAATTCTGCATTCCGCAAGAATAGACAGAACCGTTCGCATTAATAATTGAGTCAACAACAAACATTTCGTAGAAATTTGATTCTTCATAAGATTCAAGCATACTGCACCACCTCTCTTTTTCGAATGCTTTGCCTGTAGTTTCAACTTTAATTCCAACTCCACCTGCTTTTAGAATGGCTTCAGCAGCAAAAGCTATATGCCCGGCTTCTTCTAAGTTTCCTGTCTGACCAGAAATATAGATAACATGTTTATGACTTCCAATTTGGTCAAGAAAATTATCCGTCACTCTCGTTACCATGCCAGCATATTTAAAAGATTCTTGCATCCTGTCATCATGTTCACAAAATTCAAGAGTATAATACCTTTCCTTTTTAGCATTCATAAGAATATTGCCCACTGCAAAATATTCTCCGTTTGTTGATGCTACTATTGATAAAATGAATTCGTCCCAGGTATTCCAGATTCCAGGAATACAAATGATGGTTGTAAAAGTTATCGGTGATTTGTCTGGCTGAACAGTTTTTTTCTTAAATGGCCACATAAGAAGTAGAATGTCGGTCTAAGGTTACACACATATATAAATATACGATAGTTTTACTTCTATCCCTGCTTTTGCAAATACTTATGGACGCAGTTCCTTGTTAGAAAAACTCTTCCGTTTGATCTATCCAGTTTGGCTCCTTAAATTCTCTGTACTTTGACTGACTTTTTGAGACCAGTTCATTTGCTGCATTAAAAACCTGAATTACTATGATATCTCCCTGGAGTTGAAGTTTCTGATACGAACCATTTGGATTATATGCTGTAACATACCATTCAGCCTTGCTGCATATACAACCTGAGCATTCTGTCTTCGTGTAACTTTCATAGATTAACTTTTCAGTACTGTCGTACTTGTTAAAATGTTTTTTTATTAGAGATGGACCTTGACCAGTTATTCCGGCTCCAGTACCACTACTTTCGATTTTAACAACTGTTCGAATGCCAGATAATGAGTCTACGAAGTTTTGAGTCGATATTTTCGTTTGTTTCTCTGCACAAGAAGCAAATAACAGTAAGCAAATACTCAGAAGAAATCTATTTGAACTATAGGCTGTCATTTTAATTGTGTTCTTCACATAAACATACGAAAGTTTTTACCTGTGTCAACCTTCGCTTTGGTCATGTCCCACGATCCATTTTTGTTTCACCACTGATCGCTTTGCATTCTTCCTTATAGGCAGCATAACGGCTAACCTCACAGAGCTGCCCTTTGCCCTCCTCTGCGCAACACTCAGCGGTCTTTGCGGTTAAACCGTGCAAAGCAAGGCCCATCGGGCAGGCAGTTTGGCAGAAAAACAGGCAGTCTTTAATAAGCCCCGTCGGGGCGGTACAAATCTTTTAAAACTACTGCCCACCGGGTAGTACCAAAAATTCGGTTCCACCTTCCGAAAAAGGTGTTCAGCTTACTGAGAAACAGGTAATAGCCCCTCAAAAGTTTTCCGCACCCACCTCCGACTTCCTCCCCAAAAGCCAAAACGCTGTACCTTCATCACCCAAACAAAAACCAACACAAATGAACACCACGGTTGATTTATTTTTCAGCAAAGCAAAAAAATGGCAGCCTGAAATGCAAAGCCTCCGGGCCTTAGTGCTTGCCTGCGGCCTCACCGAAGAACTGAAGTGGTACCAGCCATGCTATACCTACGAAGGAAACAATGTGGCCATCATCAGCTCCTTTAAAGAGTATTGTGTGCTCAGCTTTTTTAAAGGAGTGCTGCTGAAGGATGCCAAAGGCATACTGAAAAGCCCCGGAGAAAATTCGCAGTCGGTACGCATGGCTAAGTTTACCAGCACAAAAGATATTGCAAAGCTGGCCCCCATCCTCAGGGCATATATCAGGGAAGCCATCGCAGCAGAAAAAGCCGGGCTGAAAGTGCCCCTCAAAAAAATTACCGAACACCCCGTTCCCGAAGAACTGAAAAGCAAGTACAAAGAACTGCCCGCACTTAAAAAAGCATTTGAAGCACTAACCCCGGGGCGGCAACGGGCTTACCTGCTGTATTTTTCAGGGGCAAAGCAATCTGCCACACGGTTGGCAAGAATTGAAAAATGTATGCCGCAAATACTACAAGGCAAGGGACTGAATGATTAGCATATTATCCTTTCAAGAGCCAGGAGTAACTGTCCCGCACCTGAACCATAGGCCGGAATATTGCCTCCATATATTTTTGTAAAGCAGTCAGTTGCACAAAAAAAAGTTGTGCAAATCATCCTTTATTATTTATTTTTTATTAAATTTTGCATACCCTTTAGTACGCCCCTGCCGAAAACTGAAATAGAAATATAATTTAGAATATTAGCCATTAACACTATGCCAATTCAATTTACCTCAAAGATTGAAGAAGATATTCACATCTTTACCGTTACCGGTGATGGTAACAGTCTGGAAAATGCTATCAACTACTCCACATCACTTATCGCTGAAGCACAACAAAGCAATAGCCAGAAGATTTTATGTGATGAAAGGGGCCTTGAACTCACTTTGTCAACAGCTGACATTTATACTCTTGCCGAACTAACTGTAAAAATGCTTTCCTCAAGCAGTGCCCGCATTGCAGTAATATATAAACCGGAGTATCTTGAGAAATGTAAGTTCTATGAAACTGTAACCGGCAACCGTGGATTACTGGTACACATTAACACAGATTACGACGAGGCCCTTGCCTGGCTGAAAAAGCACTGATAGCACTCAACCAATCTGTCAGCACAATAAACTACCCCTGCATGAGTTATTACATGTATGCGGTATTACAAAGTTTCGCTGCTGATAATTTTAATCTCAGGATGTTTGCGCCATACAGATAGCGGGCCGGAGTCAATTTCTGTTCCAACCACTTCAGGAAATAATAATCATATCGATACTCTGATTTTTCAGAATGACACTCTTTTATCTTTTGTTTCATTTACGATAAAGGTTCCTTCAGGCTGGCGCAACGCAAATGACGACACAATCCCTAAGCTAACAGATGCTACCTCCCGCCACCGTCTTCACAACAGAAACAATAAGCTGATTAATATTGAAACGGGGTTAGGGACTTGGGATATAACATATGCTACAAGTACTGACCCTGAGATTTACAGGAGGTCCTATCAGAAGTTGTCTGGCTTTAAAGCTCTGATATTTGAACCCTGTTGTAACAAAAAAGGCTATCACGGAGTTTTCATAGACAGTGTTGGGCAAATTGCCGGGTATGCAGCCGGTTTGTGCATTTATAGTAAGGATCTTAACACGGCTGAAAACTCAGAGCTGAAAGAAGTTATTAATACAATAAAAATAAAAGCCGATGCTTTTCGATAGCTTAAGTTGAATTATTTCTAAAATTATTGCAACAAAGATTTACTTCAAACACATCTGTCTCAATTCAAAACCAACAACTTTAGTTTTACCATTTATGGAAATTAATCTCCGCCGCTTAGAATTGTTGGCGGGAATTAATATTTTTATTTCTGTTACAGAAACAATTTTCCCGCCGGTCGTTGCTCAAAGATGATGAGTAATACAGGCCTGCGGCACATCATCATTAAACCAACCGATATGACCACTGAACCCGGTATTAATATAACCGTTGAAGCCACCGTTAATGTTCCGGTACAAAAAGCATGGCACCTGTGGACAAGCCCTGAGCACATCACACAATGGAACAATGCCAGCGACGACTGGCACACACCCAAAGCAGAAAGCGACCTGCGGGAAGGCGCCACCTTCTGCTACACCATGGCTGCAAAAGACGGCAGTTTCAGTTTCGACTTTGCCGGCACTTTCGACCGTATTACCGAAAATGAACTGATTACCTACACCATCGGCGACGGAAGAAAAGTACAGGTACATTTTAAAGCCGAAGGCGATACCACGGTGATAACTGAAATCTTTGAAGCAGAAAATATTCACTCAACTGAACTGCAGCAGCAGGGCTGGCAGGCTATACTGAACAATTTTAAACGCTACGCAGAAACTATTTCATAACCATCAAAAAAATTAACCATGGCAAGAGTAAGCACTTACCTTAATTTCTCTAACCGCACCGAAGAGGCATTTAATTTTTACAAATCAGTTTTCGGGACAGAGTTCTGCGGCCCCGGCGTCCTCCGCTTCAGCGAAATCCCTTCACAGGAAGGCATGCCGCCCATGAGTGAAGACCTCAAAAACCTGGTAATGCATGTTGAACTGCCCATTACCGGCGGACATGTGCTGATGGGAACTGACGCCCCTGCAGAGATGGGTTTTTCGGTTAGCTTTGGAAACAATATTTACATCAACCTGGAGCCTGACACCCGTGAAGAAACAAAGCGGCTGTTTGATGCGCTGGCCACAGGCGGTAAAGTGGAGATGGAACTGCAGGAAATGTTCTGGGGTGCTTACTATGGAAGTTGCAGCGATCAGTTTGGTGTGCGGTGGATGTTTAACTGCAATGCGAAATAAATTGTCCTGAATATTTAAATAACTGTTATGACACATCCTCTTTATCCCTGCTTGTGGTTTGATGGTAAAGCCAAAGAAGCTGCTGACTTTTACTGTGCAGCTTTCAGCAATTCAAAAATCACACACGACAATCCGGTAGTAGTAAACTTTGAACTGGACGGATGCACCATAATGGGACTGAATGGCGGACCTATGTTTAAGCCCAACCCCTCCATTTCATTATTCGTTATGTGCGAAACAGATGAGGAAATAAATTCCCTGTGGGCTAAGCTTGCCGAAGGTGGTTTTATAATGATGCCGCTTGATAAATACGACTGGAGTGAACGATATGGTTTCTTTCAGGACAAGTTCGGCGTATCCTGGCAACTCATGAAAGGCACTTACAGCAGTGTGAACCAGAAGATAGCTTCCTGCTTCTTATTTGTTGGCGGCAGTTACGGCAAGGCTGAAGCAGCAGTAAATTACTATACAAAAATATTCCCTGCATCATCCATCAGCGGCATCAAGCTGTACGAAGAAAGCGAAGGGGCAGAAATGGCCGGCAAAGTAAAACACTCACAGTTTATCCTGAACAATACAGTATTCATGGCGATGGATGGGTTCGGCCAGCATGAGTTTGCTTTCAGCGAAGGCGTTTCGCTTGTGGTAAACTGCGACACACAGGATGAAATTGATTATTACTGGAACACCCTCACCAGCGATGGCGGCGCCGAAAGCATGTGCGGCTGGTTGAAAGATAAGTTTGGCGTATCGTGGCAGATTG
>CALLZY010000188.1 GCA_937858715.1 uncultured Chitinophagaceae bacterium
AGCCTTTTGTACGGCTTATCAGTGTTTTCATCTCTTATCACTGCATGCCGGTGAGAGAATGTTCCTCTCCTCACATCCTGGCCACTCATCCTGACATCTTTGCCTTCCAGCATCAAGGTTCCATAAGCCATTAACTCACCTGTCGCCCAGTCTATTTTCTGTTCAGTATCAAACAGCTTTAATTTATCATGAACAATTCTCTCCACCTTCCGAAGCGGTTTGAAGCCTTCCGGCCAGCTCATTATGCCTTTAAAAACAGTCCTGAAATCATTTTCTGATATTGCAGTAACCGGAGACGTTTCGAAATCTTCAGCAGTAGCCCGGCGAAGTTTTTTCCAGGCAAGCTCAGGCAACTGGTATTGATACGGTAAAGGATTCTGTTTTATTTCATCTAATCTTTCCTGAAGGTCTGCCCAAAATTTCTTTTCCATTTCTTTTGCCAGTGCCTGCGCATCAGCATCCCCATTTTCAAGAAGATATTTTACATACACTTCCCGGGGATTTGGGTGCTTATCAATTAGTTCATATAAATGAGGCTGTGTAAACTTGGGATCATCTCCCTCATTATGGCCATGCTTTCTATAGCAGACCATATCAATAAACACATCGGTATTAAACCGCTGACGATACCTTGTTGCAATCTCTGCACATTTAATTACCGCCTCCGGATCATCACCGTTTACATGAAATACAGGAGCCTGAACAGCGGCTGCGAGAGAAGTACAGTAATCAGAACTTCTGGCATCATCAAAATCGGTTGTAAAGCCAATCTGGTTATTAATAACAAAGTGTATGGTTCCTCCAGTGTAATATCCCTTCAGGTAACACATCTGCAATACCTCATAAACAACGCCTTGCCCAGCTACTGAAGCATCACCATGAATAAGTATTGGAAGAATCTTGTCAAATTCACTATGGTACATCACATCGGCTTTAGCCCTGGAAAAGCCAAGCACCACAGGGTTAACCGCTTCAAGATGTGAAGGGTTAGGCATCAGTTTCAGATGGATAGATTTATCATTCAGCGTTTTTACGTCACTCCCGTACCCCATGTGGTACTTCACATCACCACTGCCCATAGTTTGATCAACCTTGGCAGTACCCTCAAACTCACTGAATATTTGCTCATAAGTCTTTCCCATAACATTAGCAAGTACATTCAACCGGCCCCTGTGTGCCATTCCCATCACCACTTCCTGCACATCATTATCTGCGGCGGTTGTAATGATTGCATCAAGAGCTGCAATAGTTGACTCACCGCCTTCCAATGAGAAACGCTTTTGACCAACATATTTGGTGTGCAAAAATTTTTCAAAGATTACACCCTGGTTCAGTTTTTCAAGAATCCTTCTCCTTTTTTCTAATGAAAGTGGTTCATGTATGTTCTCTTCAATTTCACGGGTAAGCCAATCAGTCTTTTCCGGATTACTGATGTATTTGAATTCAACTCCTATGTGAGAAGCATAACACTTTTTAAGGTGAGCAAGAATATTACTTAATGAAGTTCTGCCCAACCCGATAAAATGACCAGCATAAAATTCACTATCAAGATCAGTTTCTGAAAAACCAAAATTGGTCAGGTCAATATTCGCTCCTCTGTCGCGGCGTTTTCTTATAGGGTTTGTATCTGCAATCAGATGAGCCTTATTTCTGTAACCGGCAATCAGCCTGTAAGCGTTTATCTCTCTTTTCCAGTCGATAGAATCTAAAACCGCACCAGTCGATGACATTTCTGTCGTTTTCTCTATTAGTCTGTCATTTCCTGATCGGTTAGCCGCATTAGCAATGGCAAAATCAAACCCTTCGAAAAATTTTTTGAATTCGGGATCAACAGAATCTGGATCTTTTACGAAATCCTGGTATAAGTTTTCGATATATGCCGGATGCTGACTGGTAATGTATTGAAATTCCTTCATGATATTCTTAAATCTTTGAATAGCTGATAGCAAATCTACATGTTTAAGACATAAAGTTTTTTCGCAAAACGGTAAAAACACCTGTTATCTAATGACTTGAGGACGGTGAATATCAGGCATTCTGATATTTACTGAGTGCTGAAGAACAGGCTTAGGTTTTTCCGGAATTTTTATGTTTCAAGAAATCGCTTAAACAATAACAAGAAACCAGCCCTGGTATTCAGACGGCAAAAGAATATACTGACTCAAATCTTTGTAAATCAATAATCTGGAAAATGGTCAGTTTTCTTAAAATTAAGGCTAATTTTTTGCCAGATTTTATTCTTTTCCCCTACCTTTGCCTCCCGAAATTTAACGGATTAAAAATCAGAAAGAATGGCTAATCACAGCGCAACAAAAAAAGATGCCCGTCAGGCTGCAAAACGTCGTGAAAGAAATAAATATTATGGTAAGACTACCCGTAATGCAATCCGTGATTTAAAAGCTGCTGATGGCAAAGAAATGGGAGAAAAATTTCCTGAGGTAGCCTCAATGATTGATAAACTGGCAAAACGTGGCGTTATTCACAAAAACAAAGCTGCTAACCTGAAGAGCAAGCTGGCAAAAAAAGTAAATACAGCAAAGTAAGCTGACCTTATAATTAATTACACAAAAGGCATCCGGATAACCGGATGCCTTTTTTATTTTAGTACATTCGGAAATATAATTGAGTCTGTCCAATTACTTTAACACTAAGTATAACACTATGAAGAAAACAGTTTTTTACTTGCTTTTTACTATGTCGCTCTTTCAATCATCCTTTGCTCAGAATTTGACTACTCTCTTTGAACAATCTGGTGGTACAAAAACTCCAACTTACTTTGAAATAGTTGACTGGTGGAAGAGGCTGGATGAGAAATCAGGAAAAGTTAAAGTGCTGACAATGGGTGAAACAGATGCAGGATTTCCTTTACACCTCATAGTCGTTGGTAATAATGGAGATTACAATTTTGAAAACATTCGCAAAAACAATAAAAGGGTTATACTTATCAACAACGGGATTCATCCTGGCGAACCTGACGGAATCGATGCAAGTATGCTTCTTGTCCGGGATATTGTTACTAACAAATACAAAATACCTGATAATATAGTACTGGCAATTATTCCTGTTTACAATATTGGTGGTTGTCTTAACAGAAGTTCAAACTTCAGGGTTGACCAAAATGGTCCGGAAGAGTTTGGTTCAAGGGGAAACTCTCAAAACCTCGATTTAAACAGAGACTTTATTAAGTGCGATTCGAAAGAAGCAAGATCATTTACTGAAATATTTCACCTTACAGCTCCCGATGTCTTTATAGACAACCATGTGAGCAATGGTGCCGACTACCAGCATGTAATGACATTGGCCGCCACCCAACATAATAAATTGGGAGGTGTAATGGGTGACTATCTTGATAAAACATTTGAACCTGCAGTATACGAAGCCATGAAGAAAAAGGGGTATGATCTGGTACCATATGTAAACGTTTGGAATGATACTCCCGATAAAGGCTGGTCTGCATTTTGGGATACACCCCGTTACGCAAGTGGTTATGCAGCTTTGTGGCACTGTTTCTCTTTTGTTAATGAGACTCATATGCTAAAACCCTATCACCAAAGGGTAAAAGCCACTTATTCTATGATGGAGTCTTTTATTGAATTTACAGCAAAAAACAGTGAAAAAATAAAATCACTACGGGAAGAAACAGTCCAGGCTGTTAAGACAGCCCCTCAATTCGCTTTAAGCTGGACATTGGACAAAAGCCAATACAGACAAATTCTTTACAAAGGCTTTGAAGCTGGTTATAAGCTAAGCGAAGTTTCTGGATTACCCCGGCTATTCTATGACAAGTCAAAACCCTATGAAAAAATAATCCCACATTATGACCACTATGTTTCTGGAAATTTTATTTCCAGGCCAAAAGCATATATTATCCCGCAAGGATGGTGGAAGGCAATCGAACTGTTGAAAAAAAATAAAGTGGAAATGTTTCCGCTTAAGAAAGACACAGTGATTGCTGTTGAGATTTACAAAATTGTAAGCTACAAATCTTCACAACGTCAATATGAAACGCATCACCCAAATAGTGAAATAATAACAGAAAGTACTACTGATGTAGTCAAATTCCGGAAAGGCGATTGGTATATTCCTATGAACCAGGCTGCCAATAGGTTCTTGATTGAAGTCTTAGAACCAACTGCTGAAGATTCATATTTTGCCTGGAATTTTTTTGATGCAATTCTTGGGCAGAAAGAAGGATTTTCTGCTTATGCATTCGAAGATATTGCCGCTGCCTATTTAAAAAACAACCTAACTCTCAAAAGCAAATTAGCAGACAAAATATTGGCAGACAGTGCTTTTGCAAAAAATGGTAGTGCTCAACTGAACTTTGTTTATCAAAATTCACCATGGGCTGAACCGGGATTACTTCGCTATCCAGTTTACAGGCTAAAATAAGTAGGAGAATAAAAGGGTAGAGAGTATCCTCCTACACCTCAATTTGTTGTAGCAAAAAAAAAAAAAGCCCCGACATTTCTGTCAGGGCTCAAAGAATATGGCAGCTACCTACTCTCCCGCATTGTGGCGCAGTACCATCGGCCATGAGGGGCTTAACTTCTCTGTTCGGTATGGGAAGAGGTGAACACCCTCGGCAAAACCACCATAAGATCTTAAATAAGATTACATATTGGAAAATGTTAGTGAGTATCTACCTTCTTTTACCAATAAAGGCATAAAGAAAGAAAAAAATTAAAGCTTACGGGCAATTAGTACTACTCGGCTTTGATGTTACCACCTTTACACCTGTAGCCTATCAACGTCATAGTCTTTGACGACCCTTAAAAGTAAACTCATCTTGAGGAAGGTTTCACGCTTAGATGCTTTCAGCGTTTATCCTGTCCGTACATAGCTACTCTGCATTGCACCTGGCGGCACAACAGATACACCAGCGGTACGTACGACCCGGTCCTCTCGTACTAAGGTCATGTCCTCTCAATTTACTTGCGCCCACCACAGATAGGGACCGAACTGTCTTGCGACGTTCTGAACCCAGTTCACGTGCCACTTTAATCGGCG
>CALLZY010000189.1 GCA_937858715.1 uncultured Chitinophagaceae bacterium
TTTAGAAACGCAGTGTTACACTTCCAAAGAAATTGATACCATAAGCATAGTATAACTTAGGAGGAAACTTGCCTGTCTGTATTGGGTCTGTTGCAGCAGTTTGAGCATCATATCTTAACTGCTCAAATCCTCCTGTAACAATATCCTGGTTGTTAAGCATGTTATTTACACCCAGGTTAAACACCAGGAATGTTGGTCTTTTATTGATTTCAAAGTCTCTTGGTAATTTCCATGAGTAACCACCAAAGAAATCAACGGTGTAGTTTGCGTCAAACTTTGTCTGATCAAATATCTGGCTGTAGGCTTCCGGCTTGTTCACAGAGAATTGTAAAGCATCCCATGTACGGCGAAGCGGATTCATACTCAGGTATGACTGATCGAAATAATTTCCGGTAAGGCTTACAAACCAAAACTTAGGAGAACGGTAAGAAAGGCCAAGGCTGTAGGCTTCCATTGGAGTGGAAGGAACCCTGAAGTTCTCCATATAAATAATCTGCTGACCTAGCACCGATGCACTGTTGTCAACAGTTGTAATGCCAAACTGCTTGCTGTCGTAATAATAACGGCCAACAGCTGCTGCAGCATTTAAAGTAAGAGAAGGAGTAAGTTTTGCTTCCAGGCCAAACTCTCCTCCAAAATGTACTTTATTGATGCCACTTATTGCATAGTTTACGAAGTTCTGGTAAGCGTCATGATAGAATGACATAACATCCATACCGTCTGCAAAATGTGTGTAGTAACCACCTATACGAAGCTTGAGTTTTGGGGCATTCAGCACATAAGCACCTTCACCGCTGTAGATAGTTTCGCTTTTAATATTTGACTGCTGATCACTTCTTGTTCTTGGTGAGATGTAAACATTTTCAAAGTACGGCGCCCTTGTCATGTAAGAGCCATTAATATATACATAATTACGTCCGTCGATTTTGTAAGTAACGCCACCTTTACCGGCATAGTTAAAGAAACTATTAACAGTTCCTTTTCCATAAGAGGCATTGGGAAACAATCCGTTTCTGACGTTGCCCTGCCTGTAAAATTCAGTTTGGGAAGCTTGCCCTGCAAGGAAGAAGTCAACCTTGTTAAACTTGAACACTCCCTGAGCCCAGCCCGATATTCTGGTTATATTAAGGTTGTAGTCATAACCATACTTGTCACCCGTATAAAGAATACGATTTGGCTTATCAATATCATACTGATTAATTGAATTATCAACCGGGTTGTCTCGCTCTGCAAACTGGTTGATATTTACATAGAAATCACCACCCAGCAAATCTTCTACTTCTTTATAATAGTGATTTTTCTGCATTTGGTATGAAGCACCGGCAGTTAGCTCAATGTGATCGCCAATGCTTGTATTAAGCACTGAATTTGCATTGAAGCGCTGTGTGTTGATTATCCTGTTTTCAATGATGTAGCGGGAACGATGGCCACTTACAGTATTTCCGGTAATGCCGTTTGCATCATTAATGGTTGCAAAACTGGCCCGGTTAATATTATACAGGTTTTGCCAGTTAATCTGCCTGTAGTTGATATCAGTCTTCATCAGTTCATACAACTGAGCAGCCTGTGCCTGATCGGTGGTGCTGGCCCACACTCCGGTATAACTTGGCAGATAACGGTAATAATCAGGTCTTGGATCGGCAGCATTGTACCAGTCAAGAGCTGTAACACTACGGTCACCAAAAGAATAACCGGCGGCAGTTGTAATATTTGTTCTGTTGCTAACCCTGAAATCATGTGTGAATATCAGAACCGGCTGATGCGAACGACCAATACTAGCATTTCTCTTCTTGCCATTCTGATAACCCCAGTTAGGGTTGTAATAATTAGTTCCGGCAAGGTCAATCATTTCCTGAACAGAAGCTCCCTGGCGGCCGTTTTCTGTCTGGGCACCAAACCCTGTGAAGGAGAAAAGGTGTTTTTGTCCAACTCTTTTATCAACAGCTGCAAAATAGCCCCAGCCATCGTAATAAGTACCGGGCACATATCCTTCGCCTGCCCAACGGCGGCTGCCGCTTATTGTTAACGCCCACCCTTTTTTACTCAATCCGGTGGAATGGGTAACCATGAACCTGTTGCTGTAATTACGGTTTGACATTGCATAGTTAATACTTGTTTGTACCCGTTGCTTACTGGCACGGCTGTCAATATTGGTGTTACTGCCAATATCTCCAAAGGTGAATGTGTTGTAACGCAAACCCCAGGATACATCACGGTTACGCATTACATCATTTAATCCACCCCAAAGTCCATAAGGAGTAAATCCGTTATCAAGGTTGTCCATCGGGATACCATTCATGTAGGTGCTGAACAAATCGTTTTCATAGCCCCTGATGCGGAAACGAACCGCACTGAAGTTGAAGGAGGCCGCAGAATAAAAAGGATCTCTTCCGGCTGTAAGCAACGAGGAAACACTCTGGCTGCCGCCATCGCCCAAGTCATTCTCGTCAAGCGAAACGGTTGGAATGTTATCAAGCACCCCGTCTTTAACTTCATCAATAATTGCAGTGTCTTTTCTGGCAGTGGAGTCAATCTGAGCAATCGCTGCTGATCCAATTAGCAGGAGTAACAGCAGCATCTTAGTTTTTAACATGTAGTTCTGATTTAAACAAGGGGTCAAAATTACTGACTTTCATATTGCAGTAACAAAAAAGTTAATCAGATAATAAATTAATAACCTTACCCAACTTTATTATTGTATTAATACGTCTGATGTTTTAGTAATTTCGCAGACTATTTATTTACGATTATGAAAAAATTCTTACTTGCCACAGCTATTGCATTAGCATTCATACCACTATTTGCACAAAACGCAAAACAACAATATAAAGTTGCCGTTATCGGTTTTTATAACCTCGAAAATTTTTACGATACATTAGACAACCCGATGGTCAGCGATGAGGAGTTTTTGCCATCAGGTCCGCGAAATTATACAGGAACAGTTTATAAAGATAAAGTGTTGCACTTAGCCACTGTTATTTCTGAAATGGCCACCAATATTAATTCGGATGGCCCTGCACTTCTTGGTGTAGCAGAAGTTGAAAATGATACTGTATTAAACGACTTGGTTCACCACCCACTCATAGTTAAAAGAGGTTATAAAATTGTTCATTACGATTCTAAAGATGCCCGTGGTGTTGATGTTGGCATGCTTTATAACCCTAAGTACTTCACCGTAGAAAAAAGTGATAAGTTATTTGTACAACTGCCCGGAGGTACAAAAGACGCCTATTATACCCGTGACATTTTATGGGTAAAGGGATCTTTAGATGGCGAAGTAGTTCATGTATATGTAAACCACTGGCCCAGCCGGAGCGGAGGCGAAGAACGCAGTGCGCCTGCCAGAAATGCGGCAGCACAGGTTTGCCGCAATCATATGGATTCTATCCTGAAAATTGAACCTAATGCCAAATTCGTTGTTATGGGCGACCTGAATGATGATCCCAACAATGAAAGTGTTGCAAAAATCATTAATGCCAAAGGGAAGGCAAATGATGTAAGAAAGGGTGGTATGTTTAACCCCTGGATGGATTTATATAAGAAAGGTATCGGCACCCTTGCATACCAGGACGCCTGGGGCTTGTTTGATCAAATTCTGATTTCTCACCCCTGGTTAAGTAAAGACCAAAAGGGTTATTTCTTTTATCAGCAACATATATTCAATAAAGAGTACATGGTGGAAAATATCGGACGCTATAAAGGCTATCCGATGCGTACCTGGGATGGCAACCGCTATCGTGGCGGTTACAGCGACCACTTCCCTACCTACCTGGTTTTCCTCAAAAAAATTGAACCAGAAAAGAAAGGCTTTTAAGATAAATTATTAATAACCATAGAAATAGAGGCCGTTTCGTCTGCTGATAAAAAACAGTAAATCTTCCTGTCTTGTATAGTTTTAAAGGCCTATCTTTGCCGCCCCAAATCTGTCCCGGTTAGCTATCGGGAGTCGGCAGATTCTGTTTCTTTAAATCCGAAACAGTCCATTGGGAAAACCCCGCCTCTGCTTAAGCTCCGGCGGATAAACCGAATTTTTTAACCAAACAAAAGGTAAAATGAACAATTACGAATTGATGGTGATTTTTACCCCTGTTCTCAGCGACGATGAGTTCAAGGCCGAGCAAAAAAAGTATGCCAAAATGGTAACTGATGCTGGTGGAACTGTAACCGCTGAAAACCCATGGGGATTGAAATCACTGGCGTACCCCATCCAGAAAAAAACCACAGGCTTGTACTGGGTTATGGAATACAGTGCGCCATCCGACTTCAACGAGAAGCTGAAAATCCAGATGCTTCGTGACGAAAATGTACTTCGTCAACTGTGCACCAAACTCGATAAATACGCCGTCGAGTACAATGCGAGAAAGAGAAGTGGCGTAAAAACCGGAAACGAAAAAGCAGTGGAGGCTTAATATCATGGCAAAAAATGAAATTAAATACCTGACCGCCATTAAAAGCGATAAAAGGGTAAAGAAATTCTGCCGCTTTAAGAAGTACGGCATGCGCTACGTTGATTACAAAGACGTAGAATTCCTGAAAAAATTCCTGAACGAGCAGGGCAAAATGCTGCCACGCCGCATTACCGGAAACAGCCTGAAATTTCAGCGCAAAGTTTCTGATGCGATTAAGAAAGCCCGTCAGATGGCATTATTGCCTTACGTTACAGATCTTTTAAAATAAACTTTTAATCACACCACCCTAACCCCGCAAATAAACCGGGAGACAGCAGCAATGCTGGGCAGGAAGGTGATAAAAACAACACAATGGAAGTAATATTAATTCAAGACGTAGATAACCTCGGCGCTAAAAACGAGGTGGTAAAAGTAAAGAACGGCTATGCCCGCAATTTTCTTATCCCCCGCCACCTGGCAGTTGAGAACAATCCCAGCAACCAGAAACAACTCGAAGAGAGGCTGAAGCAGGTTCGCAAGAAAGAAGAGAAAATGCTGGCTGAAATCAACAGCGTTATCGAAAAACTGAAAGAAGGTCCGCTGAAACTGGGTGCAAAAACCGGAACAAGCGGTAAGATTTTTGGCAGCGTAACTTCTCTGCAACTGAGCCGTGCTATCCGTGAACAAAGAGGTTATGAAATTGACCGTAAGAAAATCACAATCGCTGATGAAGTGAAAGAATTAGGCACTTACAAAGCAGTTATTGATTTTGGCAGTGGTCATACTACCGAAGTTGAATTTGAAGTAGTAGCTGAATAACACTGATAGAATTGACATAAAAAATCCCCCGCAAACCGGGGGATTTTTTATTGTCCAAAACCATACTAGGCATTTATTATCAATACATTAGGCCGGAAGCCGTCCTTTCAGGAAATATTTTAGCAATATGTCAGGGAAAAAACCGTTAATTTGTCTTGTATTTGGTGCTCTTTCAGTTTCACAAGTCCTGAACGTTTCGTAAAAACCGTTGAATGTTCAAAGGTTACTGTTTACTGTTGACACTTTTATTTTTTTAAATTTCTCAAAAATGAACATTTACGTAGGAAACCTCAGTTGGAACCTGAAAGATCAGGATTTGCAAAACCTTTTCGCATCACATGGCGAAGTAGCTTCTGCTAAAATTGTAACCGACAAATTCACAAACCGCAGCAAAGGTTTTGGTTTTGTTGAAATGCCTAACGACGACCAGGCCCAGGCAGCTATTGCTGCTCTGAACGGTACTGAAGTTGATGGCCGTAACATCGTAGTAAACGAAAGCCGTCCGAAACCCGAAGGCGAAAGAAGCGGTGGCGGCGGTGGCTTCAAGAAGCGCAGCTTTGGTGGCGGCGGTGGCGGTGGCTACAAAAAAGGCGGCGGCTACAACCGTGACCGTGGCGGATACAATAACGATTATTAATCAATAACGATATTTCATCTCGCTTTAAAAGCCTGATCCGGAAGGATTGGGCTTTTTTCATACAGCGATGCCACAGTTTTAAACCGTGGCATCGCTTATAAACATCAGGTATTTACATTATTCCATAATCCGTATTACACCTGCACCATTGTAAGAATGGTATTCGCCATTATACATTGCATCGGCACTAACTGGACCCATCTTATAATTTCCAGGTGATACTGCCCGCACCGCATAATAGTAAGTTTGCTTATTACTGTTTGCATCCACAAAGAAATGGATACGATCATCCCTTACATCTAATGCTGTTGGTGTGTAGCCATCTTTTATCCAGTCCATACCCGGAATCTCTTTGGTTCTTGGATTCTCTATTTCAAAACCGGCTGGCAATAAATCGGTAATCACCACATTCTCCACTAAAGTATTGAATGATTTTTCCAGAGTGACACCAATGATGATTAAATCATTTTGCCTGAATGTATTTGAGGTGATAAGAGTGCCTCTCCTGTCATAAAAACGTTTTCTTACTTTCAGGTAGCTGTCTTCTTCTTTATAAGCTCCGCTGGCACTGATACCTTCGGCCTGCCAGAAATAATACAATCGGCCATCACCTTTTGTTACTATCTCCACATTATTGCTGCCTAATGCTTTCATATCGCCAGTCCACTGGCCACCTTCCACTTTTGCAATAGTCTTACCGTTTACTTTTATTTCGGCAGTAGCGGTAGATTTATAAGTAGCACGGGCATGTTTACCCAATGCAAGGAATGCAAAGGCCCTTTCCTGTGTGCTGAGCCAGTACCTTGTTTTCAGTTTTTGTGCCACATGTTTTACCATTGTACCAATCTGGGCATTGCCAGGGTCAACATCAATCAATGCATTAAGGGCAATAGATTCATCCCTTACATCAGAATAATAACTGCCTCCTGTTTGGGGAACTGATTCTTCTCCCGCAAAGGAAGAAGGCAGCATTGCCGCAAATGATTTTTTATCTCCTGCAGTAGCATAAGCGGCTGCCAGCAGATAGCGGCTGTCTAATGCCAGTAACGCCGTGTTGGCTTTGTAATAGTTCATCGCCGGAACATTATTTCTGCCGGCAAGTGCCAGCACATATAAACCATACGCCACTTCTTTCGGTGCAATTTTTTTGTTCTGGTCACGGTTGTAATAATAAGTTATCGTTTCTTTATTTTTCAACTTATTATTAATGTAGCCGAGCATAGTTTCCAGCAAACTGTTGTCCACTTCAAAACCAGCTTTCTTTGCTTCGAGAAGGAAGTGTGCTGAATAGATGGTTGTCCACCAGTCTTCTTTTCCTTCCCCATCCCAAAGTGTAACCGCACCATTGTACAACTGCCTCATTTTTATCTTGCGGATGGCTTCAATGATATTGGTGTTTGCATTTATTTTATTCTGTTGCTTGTTGAGCATCATTAAGTCTGCCAAATCACCGTAATATATCTGCGGAAAAGCAGCCGATACTGTTTGTTCCGTACATCCATATGGATACTGCACTAAATATTTCAACTGGTCACCCAGTTCAACCACTGGCGAACGGCCAACAACCAAACTATAGTTAACACTGCCGGGCATAAAATCACTCAGGCCAATACTCACTTTCTGTGTATTACCACCTGCAACCGAACCACTGCCTGTAACTTTTTGTAAAGTGGACGGAGGACGAACAGAAATTTCAGTGGTATCAGTAAATTTCTCACCCATTCCACTTACTGTTACCGTTACTTTAGCAACGTTAATTGTTGGGTCGGCTACCACACGGAATATGGCACGGCCTTCACTCTTAGCAGCCAGGCTTACTGACTGATTATTTGTTCCGAGTATTTTAACAGAGCCTTCCACCCCAATACTTGCAGCAACTGTCGCTGCCTTTTCTGTAGTATTGGTTAATGTTACCGGAACATTTACAGTATCTCCAGGACTTAAAAACCTGGGCAGTGCCGTACTGATAACAACAGGATCTGCAACTGTCATTGTGTTGGCACCGGCTCCAAAACTCTGGCCTTTGTAAGCTACGGCCATCAGCCGTAACTCACCACTAAACTGTGGTACATCAAATTCAAACTCTGCCACACCACTGCCATTAGCTTTCTTAATGCCACTCCAATAGCTCACCACTTTCACCCTCTTCGCCGGCATAGGATTTACCCTTTTTTCCATTTCAAGGCCACCATCACCACCGGTGCTGCTAAGTTTGGCCCTTACTTCAGCAAAAAGCAAAGGATACAAATCGAATGCTGATACCTGCAATGCTTTTTTCTGGTAGAAATAATCGTAAGGGTCAGGAGTTTTGAAATCACTTATCTGCAATACACCATTATCAACTGCCGAAAGCGTTACATAACTTCCGGGGGTTGCTTTCACTGTTACCTTCTGATGAGTTTTAGAACGAACCGTTTTTTGTGCGGTCACATCCACTTCAATCTTACGGCTCTTTTCTTCTACTGTTACATTTTTAAAACCGTGTGCTACCGTAAGCGGAATGTCGGACACTTCATGCGGCTTTATTAAAGTAGCAGTAATGTAAGCATTGGGCACATGTTCGCCATTCAGTTTCAGGTTTACACTTGCTGTGCGGTTACTTACTTCCACATACTGATGCGAAATAACATGATCCGTTTCCATTGTTACCAGCATCTTTCCGCTGAACGGGGTTTTGAATAATGCTGTTACTGTTTCGCCAGCCAGGTATGATTTTTTATCAATTTCAATTTCGATATTACCTTCCTTACTTACTTCAAACGAAGAGTTATAATTACCACCCCAGTTACCATAGCTGTAGAAACTTCGTTTAATATAGCTGTTGGCTCCCGGCACAGACACCCTTACTTCATAATCACCAGGAGTGCGGGGCACATAAGAAAAGACAGTACTGCTGCCCACACTGATATTCTGGTCGTACATACTTTTATCTTCCCGTTGCGACTCATAGCGGAAATAGCTTCCGCTTTTTGTTAGCACAGTACGGTATTCATGTTTTATCACCTGTACTCTCGCCGTTGAGTTGACCCCATTTCCGTCTTTGTTTACTGCAGCAAGCGGCAATTTTACAGCCTGGTTAAGCGGATAATAATAAAACCAGTCCTGCTTTATACCAAAGAAAACAGGCTGGGTAAATATATCAACAGAAGCGGCACGGCTTACTGGCCGGCCTGTTTCGTCAAACACGGTTGTATAGAAATTTGTTTGCAGTACTCCTGTATTTGCATAAGTAGGCGGCACTTCATAATCAACTACCGCATTTCCGGCTTCGTCAGTCAGGCCTTCTTCTACTTTCGTATCAAAAAATGTATTCTGATTGGCAAGGCTGAAATCATAGCCATCGAATTTTTCAGGTGCAAAGTATTTCTGCTTCACTTGTATCTCTGTTTCAAATTTCCGGTTAGCAGCTGGCGGGCCAAAGAAATTCATCGCATTAATATCCAGCACTGATGATTCACCAGGTTTCAGGTATGCCTTATCCATCTTTGTGTTTACCCGGATACGGTCTGGCACAAATTCCTCCACGGAAAAATTCTTAGATGCAAGCAGAATGTCTGTTGTCGTGTACACTTCCAATGTATAACTGCCGGTAATAGCCGAAAGGGAAATATCAATGTTGCCCTCCAGCGAACTTTCTTCGTTCAGGCTTTTACGGAATGATTTCAGTTCTTTACCATTAGGCATCAGGAATTTTAATTTCAGCGGCACATCGCCGGGAGCCTTCCATTGTGCATCTCTGAGGATAACAGAGAAATTAATTTTCTCGCCCGGACGATACACATCCCGTTCTGCATAAACAAATGCATCAAATCCGGAGGGGTTGTTTCTTTTTCCGCCCACATCAAACCGGGAGGTATTCACTCTCGTATTACTGAACGGCAGATAGTTAAAGTCATCTTCTGTCTTTGCAATAATCATTGCAGGTTTGAATCCACTGAAGTCCTTACGGCTGTAAGCAATCTCTGCCAATCCTTCAGCATTAGTGGCGCCCGTACCGATTAACTGGTTATTGGCTGCATAAACAGAAACGTTTACTCCGCTCAACGGACCTGCTGTTTTAATGGAATTGGTAAATACATACATTTTCTCTTTGCCTTCCTTTGCTATCAGTCCCAAATCAGACAATGAAACATAGCGGCTGTCTTTCACCCAATAATCATCAGCCGAACGTATCACCACATGATAAACGCCTTTAAAGTCAGGCAGCCTGTCTTCAAACTGCGAAAAATTCAACAGGCGGCCAGCACCACTTTTTGGCAACGAACGGGTATCAATTTCCTTTTCATAAATCACATCGCCCAGCATAGCATCACTTCCGTACTCATCATAGTACCCATCTTCATAATCCCCTTCATAACTGGCATAATCCGGACCACTGCTTCCCTCCTGCGGGTAATATCCATACCGTTGGGCAAGCAAAAGATTGTTTTCGTAAATCTTAGAGATAATCAGCTTTACTTTGGGTACATTAGTAATGCGTATTTCAATATTCTTTCCTCCTTTCTTCGAGAGGTAAACCGCTTTGCTGTTAGTGAAACTGATGTCTGACTCCAGCTCACCGAAAGCAATATTACCGTTGTAATCTTCTTTCAATACTCCACCAATCTTTCCACGAAGATTCTTTTTGATAGTCAGCGAGTAACTCTTCTCCACATCAAACTTATCGCTGCGGATGGTAAACCCATAGTCATTAGGCTCAACAGTATATGGAATTTCGGGTGAGATGCTAACATAAGGCTTAATGCTTTCCCCTGTTAATTGCTGACTGGTGGTGATTTTTACTGTTCCCTCCATGCCGTCATGCTCCGATTCAAGATTCTGGATTGTGAGTACATAAGGCGAAGGAATAGAGACACTGCTTGTAATGTCTTCCGCTGTAGCCATATTTCCTTTTTCAGGAGTAATGCCATTATCTATCGTAATTTTTGCATCTAGGTCTTTATCCTCTGACTTGAGGCCGGTAATGCGTACAGAAATTTTGCTGTCAGGAGAAATCGTTATCAAATTAAAATCTGCGTTCTTTCCTTCAATTTCAATATCCAGTTTGCTTTTTAAATCCTCGGGATTAACCGGGTAATTAAAAAACAAATCCACCTGCGGCACTGCGGAGGTGGCACTTTCACCCACCCAATAGATTTGTGTATTATCAAGTGTTAGCTGTGCCGTGTTAAAAGCGATTTTATCGCCGCCTTTTACAGAATTGAATTTACTGTACTTCAATACAGCATTCTTAATTTTTGCCTTATAGGCTGTAGCAGGACTTAAAGGCTGCGATGGAGAAAACACCAGTTCATCCGGGCTTGACCAGCGGAAGCGGCCTTCAATCTTTGGCTCAAAACTAATATAGTCAGAAGAGTCCCAGGCATTCAGCATTCCTTCATTTGCCAATGAATGGCTGAAACGAAAAACTAAATTTCCAAGTTGAGGCACCTCGCCTTTGGCGTTGGTTGAGGAAAGGCTGACTGTATTCCTTTTACAGGATACTAAAAAAATAGCTCCGGCTAAAAACGGAACTAATAAGGATTTGATACGCATAAAATGTGTGGTTAAATGGTCGAATATGAATGAGAAGTTAAATAAGTTTGTTGAAGTAAAAAATTATGTTGCAGATTTCTTATTCACAAATGTAAAAACAGAAATTAGCGTTGAAAAACTAAGGAGGGATATCCCGGCTGGAACGGTCCGCTGGGACTTCTGTGGAGGACGAATCGGGCAAGTCCATAAAGGATGTAATAAATTTGATACGAAAGTTACATTGCGATACCGCAGTTATGCAAATTTCAAAAGATAAATATTTGTTAAGCAGGCTAAGAAAGTTCCGTTGGAAAAAACTTTCACTTCTTCCGACCCGGAAAGGGTTTTTTAAATTTCTGAAACGGCTGGGCATTTTTTTTCTCAGTCTTATTCTGCTTTTCTTCATTCTCAATTTCATTTTCCCTTTGCCTGATGATATTGAATACTCAACTATCGTAACCGACAGCAAAGGCGAAGTGGTGAACGCTTACCTTACCAGCGACCAGAAGTGGCGGATGAAAACAGAACTCGACGAGATTTCTCCGCTGCTGCAAAAAACAATCATTGCCAAAGAAGACAAACATTTCTACCGCCATCCCGGTGTAAACCCTTTTGCAGTTGCACGGGCATTATTCAACAATATCTTCAGGATGCGGCGAACTTCCGGAGCCAGCACCATCACCATGCAGGTGGCTAAAATGCTTGAACCCGGCAAAAGAAATATCTGGAGCAAAGCAAGAGAAGTATTCAGGGCGACTCAACTGGAACTGAAATACAGCAAAAAGGAAATTTTGCAAATGTACCTGAACCTGGTGCCGTACGGCGGAAACATTGAAGGTGTAAAAGCAGCCTCACTGCTGTATTTTGGCAAAAATCCTGACCACCTGTCGCTGGCGGAGATAACAGCATTGAGTATCATTCCTAACAGGCCCGGATCACTCGTTATTGGCAGGAATAACGACTACATCATCACTGAAAGAAACCGCTGGCTCCAAAAGTTTGCTGACGAAAAAGTATTTACCCCTAAAGAAATTGAAGATGCACTGGCCGAACCCCTGATAGCGAAAAGAGGAACAGTACCACACCATATTCCCCATCTTTCAAACAAACTGAAAAAGTCGGGTGGTTATTTAATTAAAACCAATATCGAGCTGAACACCCAGTTGAAAACAGAAAAAATTGTTGAAGATTATACCAGGGCACAACGGCTGCGGAATATTAAAAATGCAGCAGTTATTATTATTGACAACAAAACCCACAGGGTAATTACTTATGTCGGCTCATCTGACTTTAACGATACTACAGACGGCGGCCAGGTAAACGGTGCCAATGCCGTGCGGCAACCCGGCAGCACCTTAAAACCGCTGCTCTACGCCATGTGTTTTGATGAAGGATTACTAACACCCAAAACAGTAATGGCTGATGTGCCGGTGAATTATGAAGGCTATGCCCCTGAAAATTATGATGAAAAATTCAACGGCTACGTTACTGTTGAATATGCCCTGGAACATTCGCTGAACATACCGGCAGTAAAAGCCCTAAGGCTGCTGGGGCATGAAAAACTGATACAGAAACTTTCCAACTGCAATTTCCGGCAGGTACAAAAAGACCGGCGTAAGCTTGGCCTCTCTTTGATTCTTGGCGGCTGCGGTACCACACTGGAAGAACTGACCGGCCTCTTCTCCTCCTTTGCCAATGAAGGCGTTTACATTGCCCCTTCACTTACACAAGGCGATACATCTAAACAACGGGTCCGTGTTACCAGCCCTGCAGCCAATTATATGATTAATGAAATCCTTTCCAAAGTAAACCGTCCCGATTTTCCGCTTAACTGGACTGCGACAGAACGGATGCCGAAAATTGCCTGGAAAACAGGCACCAGCTACGGAAGAAAAGATGCCTGGAGCATTGGTTACAACAAAAAATATACAGTAGGTGTGTGGACAGGAAATTTCTCTGGCACCGGCGTGGCGGATTTAAGCGGGGCCAACGTAGCCACCCCGCTCCTGTTTAAGATTTTCAACACTATTGACTACGATAGTGATGAGGAATGGTTTACCCAGCCGGCCGATTGCGACATAAGGACAGTGTGCAGCGAAACTGGCCTTGTATCATCTGCCCAGTGCAGCAGTTTGGTAACTGATTACTTTATCCCTTTGATATCATCAACCAAAGTATGCGATAACAGGCAGGAGATAATGCTGAGTCCCGATGAAAAAATATCGTATTGCAAAAGCTGTGCTCCTGCAACTGGCTATAAAAAGAAATGGTTCAGGATAGTGGAACCAGATATGCAGGCATGGTATGAAGAGAACAGGATTGCCTATGAAAAAATTCCGCCGCACAACCCTGATTGCGAACTGATATTTAAAGGTGCTGCCCCGGCGATTACCTTCCCGCTGAACGGAACTGAGTATATCATCAGCAAAAAATCTCCGGAACCGCTGCAACTGATTTGTAAAAC
>CALLZY010000190.1 GCA_937858715.1 uncultured Chitinophagaceae bacterium
GATATGGCCGACCTGTCAGGTCTTGCTCCCCGCACCCGCTACTATGTGCGGGCATGGGCTGTTACTCCCGCAGGAACGGTGTATGGCCATAGCATCTCTTTTAAAACCAGGAGGCAGAAAAAGAACTAAGCCACTATCAGCATACTGACAAGAATCATACTCTTCACTAACAGCAGTAGTGGCATAAGGGCTATGCCGCAGAGTACCTTTAAGAGACCACCACCCGGCTCCGGGAGGTGGGGATGATTGTACACCATTAAACAGCGAATTATGAAACAATACCTGGCTTTTCTGTTAGGCGCAGTCCTGCTGCTTGGCACTGGTTGCAACAACAATAAAGAAAAGAAAGAAGGCAGTACTGAAAACAAAGAAGCGCCTGCCCTCAAGGCTGCCGGTGATATTACCGGCACCTATGCCACCAAAGAGAATGATATGCCCATGGAGTTTATCCTGAATGCCGATGGTACCGGCAACGAAAACTATCATGGTGAAATGCGCCCCTTTACATGGCTGCAAAAAGAAGGAAAGGTGTTCTTTACATACAATGGCGAACCCACCCAGTGGGAGCTGCCTGTTGATAAAGAGAAGGGTGAAATACACTACGGTGCTTTGGTGTACAAAAAGAAATAGACAATCATATTCGCAACGGCAGTAGAGGATTGTTGCGTCCTGCATAAAACAGTTATTATGAAATAATCATTAAAAATTAGCAGCCCAATTTTACAGCAACCGGGATGATAATTTATAATGATTATACTATGTGGCAAATTCCTAAAACAAAAATGAACACATGAAACAGAAATTCTTGTCAGGGCTGTTGCTGCTGTTACCCGCAGCAATATTGTTTGTGGTGATTACATCATTTGCCAAAAGGGAAAAGAACAGGCAGCCTGTACCAGCAGTAGTTTATACCAAAGCGGTAAACAACATCACTTCCACTACGGCTACCTGCAGCTACCGCATACAGGTAACGAACGTATCACAGGCCAAACAAATAGGCGTGGTGGTGGCCAAAGGTCCCGGGGCAACGGTAAAGACCACCAACCTCAACTTCTACACCACCTATGGTATTAAAGCCCTTGGCGATTATGTAATGAACCTGAAGGGCCTCGACCCCGGCATCAGCCTCTATGCCCGTGCCTATGTAAAAGTGGATACCACCTATGTATATGGAAATGCCGTAGCATTTAAAACACTGCCGCAGCAGAAGCCGGTTAAATAAAAGAGCCTGACGGGATGTCTCTTCGGGTGAACAAAAAATTAATGAAGGCTTATTTTATCTTTACCGGATGAAACAAACCTTCATTATCTCCCTGCTGGCAGGAGCCATATTTGTATGCAGCCGCTGTGGCAGCAAGGCTGAAGCAGTAAACAATATGAAAGACCTTGACGAGAACATGCTCGACATGATGACCTATCATGATAACCTGGGCCGTTACATAAAACAGGGCGATGCAGACTATGCACTCTGGCTGCTTGAAGGAATGGACAGCAGCCTGCAGGTAATTGCCAATAAGTTTACCACTCACCGCAAACTGACTGACCCCTTCAGCACATCGTATAAAAAAATGCTGCAGCCTCCGGTGAAAGCCATGCGGGATGCCTTACAGCAAAACAATTTTGAAGAAGCCAAAACACAGTACCGTCTGCTTACTAAAAAATGCAATGGCTGCCACATTGATCTTGATGTGGATGAAGATGTGGTTGACTGGAGCAACAACGACCATTATGAATGATTCAGTCAGGCGGTAAAGAACATACTGAACACATCAAAGCAGTTATTTACTCTGGACGAATAAAAAAGATGAATGCCTGCAGGGCGTACAGGCATTCTTTCAGTTACATCCATTTGCCGGTATTTATTTTTTCCTGCGGCGGAATATCACCAGCAGCAACA
>CALLZY010000191.1 GCA_937858715.1 uncultured Chitinophagaceae bacterium
CTATTACCTGATATTGTTTTGGGTGCCAGGCCTGATGAGTGGCGCACAAGCGACTGAACGCCTGCATAAGATCCGGTGAGAATAGTACTGTCGTCTTTCAGAAGCCTGAAAAGCCAGGTGCCGCCGCCTTCCCGGCTTAATAATTTTGAAGCGTTATTTTCGATAAGTAATGTGCCATCGTGGTGGCCAACCAGTATTTTTCCCCTGTTTTCATTCAGGTTCCAAACCTGCCCATCGGTGTTTTCTATTTTATAGAAGAAACCTCCCGATAGTCCAATGTCTTCAGTTGGTTGAACCGTTAGTTTACTGGCATACACACCATCGGATGTACCGGCATACAGTTCGTTGTTTACAACACGAACTGCATAAATTGGCAATCGGGCTTTATAAACCGGAGGAATAATTTTAATTGCTGAGTTAAAGTTTATCCTGTCTATTCCTTCGTCAAGCCCCGTCCAAAGGTTTTGCTGGTCATCAATAAACAGGCTTAGCACATTGTTGTTTTGCATTCCGTTTTCAGTATAGAAATGCCTGGTTGCCTTTCCCTGCCTGTCGAAGAAAAAAACTCCGTTAGAAACAGTACCTGCGGCGAAAGTACTTTCGTTTACCTGTATGGCTGTATAGATTTGTGCTTTGGTAATCTTATCGGATACAGAAAATGGCCAGGCATAATTTTTACTTACTAAGTAAAGCCCGGTTCTCAATGTAAAGACTAATAAAGTATCGCCGCTGTATGGCTGCACAGCAGTTATAAGAGTGTTTTTTAACAGCTCTTCCCCGGCAGGTTTCCAGGCTTTACCATCAAAAAAATCAAAACCTTCAAAACCATTCTGGGCATACAGTGTGTTATTACACAAACCCATAAATGACCATCTGGCCCCATTCGGCGCCTCATACCTGGTTATAGAACCCCTGCCAGCCGGGTTGTATCTGAAAATTTTTCTTGAAGTCCTGAAAAACACCTCTTCATTTTTGATAATAATATTCCAGACATCCCCAAAAGCCCTGTCGCCAGGAGCTACTAAGTTCAGAAGTGAATGGTAAACAAGAATTCCCTGTTCATTTGGAAAGAAGTAGCCAAAAGCGTCCTGTCCTCCCGTATATATTTTCCCGTCATTTGCGAGAGCAAGGGATCTTACGATGGTTTTGTTGGGCAACGGGTATAGCTTCCACTCCTTATTGTTATATGATAACAAACCAGAGTTATTGGCAAAATACAAATACCCGGTTTTGTCCTGGATGATTTGCCAGTTTTGGGATCCGGCCCCGGTTTCTTCATGCGGGTAATTCGAAATATCGGGCACACCAATAGTCTCCTGAGAATGCAATTTTACTAGCCAGGCAAAAAAGAAAAGTGCTGATATGAAAAATTTTGATGGCATTGTAATCAGGCAGGTGCAAGTTCAGGCAATAATGATTAATTGAGAAACTATTTCTGTATTCAATAGTTGTGGTGAACTAAGTGACTGATTATCAATTATGATTTTTGTTCTTGTAGTAGCCATGTAGTGTTTGCCTATTTGTAATGGCTGCGCAATTATATCAATTTTGCATAACCATTTCTAACAAAAATGATTGCTATGAGCGGATAATTCTTATTAATCCCATCAAATTTTTCAAATCAATAATCCGCAAACTGACTGCGGAAAAACTTCAAAAACAAGTATTTGCTTATGAAAAGAACTACTCAAAAAAATGGAAACAGCATCCGGCACAAACTATTTGCCGGAATGCTTTTGTTTGCCTCTCTCCTGTTTGCAGGGGCTCTGCTTGCCCAGCAAACAGTTAGGGGAACGGTTAAAGACAGTAAAGGTCTGCCTGTGGCCGGTGCCAGTGTGACAATAGCTAAAACCTCCCGTGGCGCCACTACCGATAATAGTGGCCAATTTGTTATACAGGCGGCTGTTAATGATGTCCTTTCTATTACTTATATCGGACTGGCACCTCAGTCTGCCACCGTGATTAGCGGAAAAACTGTTTATGAATTTGTAATGACGGAGGCCGACCAGCAAATGCAGGCGGTTGTGGTAACGGCCCTGGGTATTAAAAGACAGGAAAGGTCACTGGGTTATGCCACCCAATCTGTAGAAGGAAAAACGCTGCAGGCTGTAAAAGGTGTGGATGTAGCCACATCTTTAACCGGAAAAGTTTCGGGCATGATTGTTAAAAACAGCCCCGAGTTCGCTAATGCTCCCGATGTAACTATCAGGGGCGTAAGTCCGCTGATAGTTATTGACGGGGTTCCTTATGGCAACCTGAGCCTGAGAGACATCCCTTCAGACGATATTGAAACAATAAATGTATTGAAAGGTGCAACAGCTTCAGCATTGTATGGTGAAAGAGGCGGAAACGGAGCGATAATGATTACTACCAAAAGGGGTGCTTCTTCCAAAGGAGTAAGTGTATCATTTAACAGCAGTACTATGTTTACTGCCGGCTATCTTGCCATACCCGAAATGCAGTCATCATTTGGCCGTGTGGTAAGTACAGCAAACAATACTTATGTTGGCTCTGCCGATGGTGCCTGGGGCCCGGCGCTGGAAGGACAAACTGTAAAACAGTGGGATCCGGTTACAAAAACCTATGTTGAAATGCCATATACCGCCAGAGGTAAAGACAACTTTAAGAATTTTCTCAACCAGGGCTTTATTCTTAATAATAATCTGAGCCTTGCACAAACAGGTGAAATGGGTGGCATCAGGGCATCTGCCACATGGGTGCAGAACAAAGGAACTTATCCTAACTCCATGTTCAACAAAGTAACATTTACTCTTGGTGGTGATATCAGGATAAAGAAGTTTTCTCTCTCTTCTTCTATGTCATATAACAAACAAAAGTCTCCCAATATTGGTTTTAGTGGTTACACAGCCTATGATCCAATGTATAGCCTTCTGATATGGGGCGCACCAGACTGGAATGTGCTGGAATACAAAGACTACTGGATGGTACCCAACGAAACACAAAACGCCAGCTATACCGCCGGAAACAATAATCCATATTTCGATCGTTATGAAAGGCTGCAGACCTATGACAGAGACGTTATTAACGGACAGCTTACCCTTAATTATGACATCCTGAGCTGGCTGAAAGTAACAGCAAGAACAGGATATGATAATTACAATCTTTCAAAAGATATCAGGGTGTCCAAGGGTTCCTTCCAGGGTGCCGGTAACGCTACTGTTATCCCCGGCGGAACAGAAGTGTGGGGCGAATCTCAAAAAGGCTCTTACAATAAAGGAATAAGCCGTGGCTTTAGCACCAATAATGAGGCGATGATAATAGCAAACAGAAAAATTAAAGATTTTACGCTGGACGGGTTTGTGGGCGGAGCAGTTTTTTACAAGCAGGATGAAGGTATGGAAGCCAGAACAAGAAGCGGATTGTCAATTCCCGGCTACTATTCACTGAAAGCTTCCATCGATCCGGTTAACGTTTTATCGCTAATCACAAAGAAACAAACAAATAGTCTGTTTGGAAAAGTTGGAGTAAACTGGAAAAACATTGCCTTCCTTGAAGGAACAATCAGAAACGACTGGACCTCTGTACTCAGCGAAAAAGAAAGATCTTATTTCTATCCTTCTGTAGCGGGTAGTTTTGTAGCCTCAGAATTTCTGAAAAACCTCAACTGGCTTTCTTTCTGGAAACTGAGAGGTTCGTGGACACAGTTTAAGACAACCCCAAGCATATATTCCATTAATGATGTTTATTCTATTGCTACCAATCAGTGGGGAACACTGGGAACAGCAACTTATCCTACAACCATAAGGCCCGATGATATCTTTCCGCAGAGCCAGAACACAACAGAGGTTGGTACATATGCTGCATTCCTGAAAAACAGGGTTTCGTTTGACGTGGCTGTTTACAAAAAACGTTTTTACGATTTGATTCAAACGGTTAGCATCAGCCCGTCATCAGGATTTACTGGTGTTTACACAAATATTGATGAAGAACGTACCACCAAGGGTGTTGAAGTAACATTAGGCGGCACACCAATCAGAAATAATAAATTAAGGTGGGACATTTCTTTCAACTGGTCAACCTTCGCCACCCGTTACACTAAGATGGACTCATTATATTCTGTAAAAAAAAGGGATTGGATTGGTGTTGGCAAAAGAACAGACTACTATGCTTATAACGAATACCAGACAGATAACAGCGGCAATGTTGTTTTTAACAACGGAGCTCCAACCTATAAGCCAATTACATCACTTGCAGGCTATTCCGATCCGGACTGGATATGGGGTGTAAGCAATACCCTGAAGTTTAAAAACATTGCTGTCAATTTTTCATTTGATGGCAGAGTTGGTGGACTGGCACAGTCAATTACAGAGATGTATATGTGGCGTTCGGGCAACCACCCCAATTCGGTTACAGAACAAAGATACCTTGACCAAAAAATTCCAGGCTCTAAGAACTACCTAGGCGGCGGTGTAAAGGTTGTTTCTGGCTCCATTACTTATGATGCCAACCAGCATGTGGTAAGCGATACCCGTGTGTTTGCGCCAAATGATGTTTATACTACGTACAAATCTTATATAGAAGGATTGCACAAAGGCACCGCATGGGGCGGCTCTCCGTCTCCGGTTGATTTATATTCAACTACTTTCCTGAAACTAAGAGAGTTGTCTGTTACTTACACCGTACCAATGAGTATTGCCAGTAAGATTAATTCAAAAGGAATTTCTGTTTCAGCAATAGGCCAGAATCTGATTTATTGGGCCAAAAAATTTAAGTACTCAGATATAGACGGTGGCTCAGACAATTTTGTAGATCCGTCTCTGCGCTATATCGGTCTTAACATTAAAATCGATTTCTAATCAACCCAAAAATTAATGCAATGAAAAAATATATAAGATTTACGGCCGCATTATTAATTTCTGCAGGCATATTAAGCGGCTGCAGCAAATTCGATGACATAAACAGCAACCCCGATGCTACAGAACAGGTTAACCCTGCGATGCTGGCGACCAAAATAATTTTAACCAACGTAAAATTTGGCGGTCTTGATGCCATGGCTTACCTGTCAGATAATGGCATGGCAAAATATGTTGCCTTTGCCAACCAGAGTATTATGCCCTCGCAATACAATTATATTGGCGCTACAGGTTTTGGCGGCATGACAATGTTGCCAAATGTCGAAGCAATGCTGGAATATGCGAAAGGCAGCACCATGGAGAACTCGTACAAAGGGCTTGGAAAGTTTATGAAAGCCTGGATGTTTTATAACCTTACCATGCAGGTAGGAGATATTCCATACACTGATGCTGGGCTTGGAAAGACAGGATACATAACGCCTAAGTATGATACACAGGAAAGCATATTGAAGAGTATTTTAGATGAACTGAAAGAAGCAGATCAGCTATTCGCAGCAGGCGTTAAGTTTGATGGAGACCCAACGCCTTACGCCGGCGACCCGGCCAAATGGAGAAGGGCTGTTAATTCGTTCTCCCTTAAAGTGCTGATGTCGTTGAGTAAAAAATCTGAAGTTCCGTCGCTGAATGTAAAAACAAGATTTGCGGAAATAATTAATGCCGGCTATATACTAGAAAGCACAACTGGCTTTCTGGGTTTGAATTATTCAAGTACCAACGTACACCCAATGTCGGGCACCAACGACCTGTTTACAAGCAGAACTATTGTAACAACAACGGTTATTGACAACCTGAAACTTTATAACGACAGGAGATTATTCTATTACGCCGACCCGGCTGTTGCAAAAATTAATGCTGGTTTATTGGAAACCGATACTGCCGCCTATGTAGGAGCTGTTGTTTCAGATAACTACGATGATATAACAGTTGGCCATAGCCAGAAAAAGTATTCTTTGTTGAACTCACGGTATCTGAAACTGGCAACCAGCGAACCAAGGATGCTCGTAACCTATGCAGAACAACAACTGATACTTGCAGAAGCCAGGGTTCTTGGCTGGATTACAACAGGCACTGCTCAGAACTATTACGAAACCGGTGTAAGGGCGGCATTGGCCAGCGTAATGGCCACCAGCTCTGCTTATGCACATAACAGGGCTATCGACCAGACATATATCAACAACTATTTTACCGGAGAGGCTGCGTTTAAGGCAGTAACCGCCGATCAGCTTAAACAGATTTGGATGCAGCGGTACTTCCTGAATTTTATGATGGATCCTATTTCTTCTTATTATGAATACAGGAGAAATGGATTTCCCGTGTTCCCAATCAACCCATTAACCTCACTGAACGAGAATAACAAAAATGCAATTCCCGTTCGTTGGTTATATCCCAGCTCCGAGGCAAATTATAACAGGCTAAACCTGATAGAGGCGCTGGCAAGGCAATACGGAGGAGTGGATGAGATAAATAAGGTAATGTGGATATTACAGTAGGCAGTCAGTAGTTCATATAGCGTTCATCCCCGGTGCCTTAGTGCACCGGGGCAATGAACAAATTTTTTAAAAGGAGGCTTTTTACCCGTCAATCAACAGGAATGAAACAACTTCTTATTCTCATTCTGACAGCCTTTATTCTTCAGTCTGCGAAATCACAAAGCAATCAGTGGAGCCTTATATGGCAGGATGAATTTAACTATAATGGTCTGCCCGACTCTACCAAGTGGGTTTTTGATACAAAAGGTAATGCTCATGGATGGGGCAACAATGAAAAGCAACATTATACAGCATACAACACCGGGAATGCTGTGGTGGAAAAAGGTTCTTTAAAAATAATTGCCCGAAAACAAAAGACAGATAAACGGGATTACACATCTGCCCGCCTGATAACAAAAGGAAGGGCTTCTTTTCAGTACGGAAAAATTATTGCCCGCATAAAACTACCTGGCGGTAAAGGTGTCTGGCCCGCATTTTGGATGCTCGGAAATAATATTGATTCCGTTGATTGGCCCCGGTGCGGCGAAATTGATATTATGGAGCATGTAGGGTATGAGCCGGACAGCATTTATGGAACTATTCATTCCAATGCTTACAACCACATGAAGGGAACACAAAAAGTCAAAGCAATAGCTATAAAAAAACCTTATACAAGATTTCATAAATACTCAATCGAGTGGACTCCCGAAAAAATTGACTTTTTTGTTGATGGGAAAAAACTGAATTCTATCGATAACGAATACCTCACAGATAAAGAGTGGCCATTTAATCAGCCTTTTTATATTATCCTTAACTTGGCTGTTGGTGGAAACTGGGGTGGCAAGCATGGTATTGACGATGCCGTTTTCCCCTCAACCATGGAGGTGGATTATGTGAGGGTCTATCAAAAAAAATAATTGTATGCGTTTGATTATTTATTAATGAAAAAATGGTGGCTGCTTCATATCGTTCTTCTTTTTTGTTTTATTGCATCCTCACAAAACCCGGCTTCTCCCCCCTGGGACAACACTATCTATAAAAATTGGACCGGCGAATTTCAGTTAGTGCAAATTAAATCACATGTTGACAGTGTTCTTCAAAAGGCATGGTTTTACAGCAGCACAAAAACAACCCGGCAACCGCTTATCGTTTCATTGCACACATGGAGCGGTGATTACAACCAGGAAGACCCGTTGGCCAAAGAGGTGTTACTGCGGGACTGGAATTATATTCATCCGGATTTCCGGGGACCGAATAATAATCCAATGGCCTGCGGAAGCGAATTGGTGATTGCTGATATTGAAGATGCAATTTTGTATGCAGTGAAGCGGGGAAATGTGGATACAAACAATGTACACATCATCGGCGTTTCCGGCGGCGGATATGCTGCACTGCTTGCCTACATGAAACTAACCTATCCTGTAAAAAGTTTTAATGCCTGGGCATCCATCAGCGACCTTACAAGCTGGTACTGGGAATCGAAAGGGCGCAATGCGAAATATGCAACCGATATTGAGTTGGTGGCAATGAGCGAAGAAAAAATGAATTGGACAGAATTGTACAATCGTTCCCCGATAAACCTTCCGGCACCGGCACAAAGAAAAAAGGCAACGCTGAATCTTTACACCGGCATTCACGATGGTTATACAGGTTCTGTTCCCATCACTCATTCCGTCTTGTTTTATAATAAAATTGCTGCAGCGCTTTTCCCTGGTAAAGAAGAACATCTTATTTCCGACAGTACAATTGTTTCGCTGCTTGCTAAAAGAAAAAATCCGGATGCTGATACTTTGCAGAAATTATGTACCCGCATTATTCATCTTCAGAAGCAACTATCGGGTTTAAGTTTTACCCTGTTTGAAGGCGGACATGAAATGCTGGTTCCTTCAGCGCTGGTCTTGCCTCCGGTTGATGGAAACAAAAACCTGGAGAATTTAAACATACTCACTATCGGAGATTCTAATGGCTCATTTGAATATGGCTGGCCGCAGCAAATGGTAAAACTGCTGCCGTATTCAACTATTATCAATAAATCAATTTCTGGAAACACTATAGGGTTTGATAACCTTGATAAGCCCGAACTGAACACACTGAGGAATGTGCAGCAATATTTAGATGATGCTTATAATAAAATCTCTGCAGGCGCAGAGCTTGATTTTATTTTTTTGGGGATTGGCACAAATGATGCGAAAGTCGTATTTAAAGACAGGCAAAAGGAGGTAGTTGCCAATATGAATACTTTGGTGCAACAGATAAAAAATCATGTGGTTGCCCATCATAAAAAAATGCCTGTTATCTGCATTATCTCTCCACCCCCAATGGATGAGCAAAAGATTGACAAGATGAAGTATGGTGGAGGAGATTTACGACTTCAGAAAAACAACAGGCCGTTTAGCAAAATAGCAAGCACAAACCAGGTTTATTTCCTGAACACTTATGACAGGCTCAAAGAAAAATTTGGGATAAAAACTATAGATGGCATTCACCTGAATGAAAAAACTCAGTTTGAGCTTGCCACTTACATACTCAGTTTTATCAACTCAATTCAACAAAAATGAGGAATTCACATTTGGCTTTGCTTTTTGTTTTGTTTACCGGCACAACTAAACTGGAGGCTCAGACAAAAACCCGCTTAAACAGAACGGTAGCTGATACAAATGTTATATTGCCTCCGGCCTGGGCTTTTGGAATTCTTTATGGAGGTTATACAAACCAGCAGGAAACAATTGAACGAATAGAACAAATTAAAAAGCATGATTACCCGATTGATGCTTATTGGATTGATTCGTGGTTCTGGAGTTATAACGATAAAGGAAAAGGCCCGGCGAAGTATATTGATTTTGTTGCTGATACAGTTAGTTATCCCAACAGAAAAGCAATGTGGAGTTATTTGCAGAAGAACAACATCAAAGGCGGGTTCTGGATTTGGGATTGTATTCTTGAAACGGGAAATGAAAAAGCCTTTAATGATTTTAAGTCGAAAGGTTTTTTCTCAAGTGTTTACCTCAATACCAATTCTTGGCATAACGGAAGCAGAAGCACGGCTATGTTTCAGAATGGAAAAGAAGAAAAAGGAACACAGTGCGGAAATATAGATTTTACTAACCCCGCAGCCGTCGGTTACTTTAAGCAAAAGATGAAAGCTTTCTTTGGTGAAGGGGCCGATTTTATTAAGCTTGACCGCACCTCAAATATCAGCACCTGCAAAGCAATGTTTGAAATGAGCCAGCAGTTTGGCAAAGAAACAAAAGGCAGGGGCTTCCTGCTTTCGCACAGCTTTGATACAGAAAATGAAGAATATAAACGCTACCCGACTAAGTGGACTGATGATACAAGAAGCGACTGGACTGTCGAAAAACCAGTAATCGGTTTTAATGATTGGGTGCCCAATGTGGCCTTCAAGGAGAATATCACCATGTTTACTAATCCTGCAAACAAAACAAGCAGCATTCCTTTTCTTACAAACGATATGGGCGGGTTTGATATGGGAAAAACGGCGATGCCTGATGAAGAACTTTTTATTCGTTGGATGCAGTTTTCCATGTTTAATTCAATTACTGAAGTTTTTTCGCAACCAGAAAACCCAACGGCAAACCTTGCATGGAAATATTCAAAAAGGGCCGATACTCTTTTCTGGAATTATGCTCATTTACGAATGCAGCTGTTTCCTTACATCTACAGTTATGCTTTGCGAAGCCGTATTGAAGGAAGGCACATGATTGGAAAATTTCCCGAACATAATTATCAATACAGCTTTGGAGATGAAATGTTGCTTGCTCCTGTATATGAAAAGAATGCAGATGAACAAACGGTTTTTTTGCCAGACGGCAAATGGGTGAACTACTGGACCGGAGAAACAAAGGAGGGAAACCAGCTCATTTCAGTTGCTGCTCCTCTTGAGCAGGTTCCGCTGTTTGTTAAGGCAGGCTCTGTTATACCGATGCGTAGTTATGCCTCTGCTGTTGAGGAGGGAAACAATAGTATGCTGACACTGCATGTGTATCCCGGCGCTGACGGCTCATTTACATTATTGGAAGACGATGGGATTAGTAACGATTACCTGAAGAATATTTATGCGTCAACAAAAATCACACAAAAAGTCAATGGTGAAAATCTTGTTATAACGATCAATCCTGTAGAAGGGTATTACAGAAAAATAGAAAACCGGCGAGACTGGATATTGGTTATTCATACCGATAATGTGTGTCGCTCTGTTACAATTAATGGAAAGAAAAAAGATGCTGAAATTAATCAGCACAGATCATCGATAGTAATAAAAACGGGCAGGCAGTCTATAAACAGAAAACTAGCTATTGCTGTTTCTTTTTCAGCACAGGTTAAATAGTGATAACTAATCTGGATGTAGAAAGTCGGGAAATTTAAAGTGCCCTCCCTCATAAGTTTCTATATTTGGGTATGCCCTCTCACAGACACAATCGTTACTACTGGCTTGCTGCAGGAATTTTGTTTGCAGCACTTTGGGGATCTGCATCAACAGCTACAAAACTGGGGCTAACGGTGGCGCAACCGCTTGTAATTTCTGTTATTCGGTTTGGTATAGCGTCTGCTATAATGTTGATTGTGTCACACTTAATTGGACGACAACGACTACCCAAGGGAAAAGAATGGAAACAAATAACGATTTACGGGTTGCTCAATATAACCATTTACCTGGGGTGTTATGTAGTTGCCATGCAAAAAGTTACTGCCGGAATTGGCGCATTGGCCGTTGCAACAAATCCTGTGTTTATTAGTTTTTTTTCGGTTCTTTTTTTAAAAAAGAAACTTACGCCATCAATAATTTTTTCACTTCTTATTTGTTCTGCAGGTGTTGTTTGCGCTTCGTGGCCATTATTTGCCGGAGCAACCGTCACGGCTGATGGACTTTTGATATTGCTCTTCAGTATGCTCTCCTATTCGTTGGCAGCTATTTATTTTTCTTCAAAAAACTGGAACGGACTTTCTCTTTTTACAATTAACGGATGGCAAACGCTTTTGGGTGGCATGCTGCTGTTGCCAGTTACTCTTTTTTTCTATAAGTCGTCTGCTAATCATTACGGTATAAATTTCTGGTACTCTGTAATCTGGCTTGCTGTCCCCGTTTCAATTTTTGCAGTGCAATTATGGCTTTGGCTGTTAAGGCAAAATCCCGTTAGGGCCGGGCTTTGGCTTTTTCTCTGCCCGCCATTTGGCTTTGTGCTTGCGGCCTGGATAATGAAAGATATAATCACTATTTATACCATTGTCGGGGTATTGCTTGTTAGCGGTGGCCTGTTGTTGTCAAGAATTAATTTCGGCAGAAAAGAAATGATACTTGACTAGCCGTTGGTATTGTGCCGATAATAATAGCGGAGCAAAGGGATTATGATTCTTTGGCTGGTCTTGTTGCCAAGAGAATTTTTCGGTATTTATGAAGACAATGTCACTGTGCAATGTCAGCCTGTACAGATCCACGATATTGGTAGGTTTTTTTGAAATTAATGTGGAGGAAGCAAATACAGATTCGGAATAGCTGCTCTGATAATCAAGCCTGAATTTATGTCCAACTTGGCGGGCTGATAGTTAATACAGTAGTTTTGCAGTAAACATATTGAAAGGAAATAGTTACTTTCACTACTGTCCTCCCATTTTGTAACGCTAAACAACCAAAATTGCTTATCCATGCTATATTCCAAAAAGATGAGAACCGTCTGTTTTTTTCTAACTCTTGTTTTTTCCATTGCTTTTTTTCCCCTGGCTGCACAAATGCGCCAAATACACCTGGATCAGGTAAATACCAACAATGAAATAAAAGGAATGAGTTTCTTAACTCCGGCAGAGGGGTTTGTGGCGTGTACGGAAAGTGCAGCAGATTGGGTTGGTTATACTACAGACAGCGGAAGGACTTATGTAAAAAGATACATCACCCTGAATAATGTGGACTATGGAAGCTACAGTGTAAACCTGACTTTTGGTTTTGGATTAAAAGGGGTGAAGGCGTTTAGCGCTACGAATATTATTGCTTGGGGAGATTACGGGCTGGTGCCGGCAATACTTCGTTCAACGAACGGGGGTGTTTCATACACTTTAATTTATCATTCTCAGTTCAACGCATTTCAACTTCTAACGGGTATAGAAGATGTATTGTTTCCGGAGAATGGGAATGTGGGCTATGCCATAGATGCTGATCGTATTTTAAAAACCACAAACCAGGGAGTTAACTGGTCTGTGGTAAGAACAGATCCCGGTAGTTTTTTTGATTACCTGGAAGCGGTGGATAATAATACAGTTTTTGCGCTAAGTACAGATTATGTTACCAATAAACTTTTGAAAACCACGGATGGTGGGGCTACCTGGCAAGCAGTTATGCTGCCTTCTGTAAACACCAGCAAAATGAGGTATGCGCATTTTCTTACTGCTAATACCGGCTGGCTGAGCATGTACGATTACGACAACAACGAATATCTTTATAAAACTACCGATGGAGGAGTCGGTTGGGTCTTGCAAAATAACGTATTAGCCAATCCTTTTGCAGGCCATAAACTAAAATTTACTGATGTTAATACTGGATATGCCCTCTATGGCCAAAACACTGTTTACAAAACAATTGATGGAGGCAGAACCTGGGAACCTCTTTCACGGGACAATAGTTTCGCCTATCTGGGCTTTTCTCACAGCACTTTGTATTTTTATTCACCCAGTCAGTTTTGGGCCGGCGGCTACCGGGCATTTTTAGAAATAACGAATAATAGCGGAGGAACCCCTTTACCACGGGCCTACTTCAGGATTGATACCACAGGCTATAGTGCAACAGGAAGTGTAAGCCTTGTTAACCACTCCCGCAACACATATACCTGTAAGTGGTTTGTGAACAATGTCCAGATAAGTACCGCGTATAACACATCATATACGCATAATACTGCAAACACAGCCGATACCATAAAACTTGTGGTAAGTAATGGCATTACAACAGACACAACGGAACAAATACAATTTTTCAATCCACCAGTAACCATTACTTCTTTTACTCCTGCGACAGCGGCTACCGGTACTACAGTAACCATTACCGGCAGTAATTTTACAGCCGCAACAGCAGTGAATTTTGGTGGTGTTGCTGCGTCGTCCTTCTCCGTAATTTCTTCTACAAGTATTTCTGCCGTAGTGGGTAATGGTGCATCGGGGCAGGTAAGGGTCTTTACACCAATTGGTCAGGGCGCCTTGCCGGGTTTTATATATATACAACCGCCAACAATAACCACATTTATTCCTGCTTCTGCCACAGCAGGCACAGTGGTTACAATAACAGGCACCAACTTTACCGGCACTACCGCTGTTAATTTTGCCGGGGTGCCCGCTGTTTCATTTACCGTTGTTTCCTCTACCACCATTACAGCGGTGGCACCATCAGGACCATCCGGCACAATAAGTGTAACAGCCCCCGGTGGCACTGCAAACGCATCAGGGTATAGTTCGTTGCCAACCATAAACGCTTTTACTCCGCTTCAAGGTACTTATGGCACCCTTATGACTATTAACGGAACATCATTAAGCGGTGCCACCGGTGTTACTGTTGGTGGTATTAATGTGGTTTCTTATACAGTAAACTCCGCTAATAGCATCACAGCCGTTGTGAACACAGGGGCAACGGGTGATGTAACCGTTACCAAAGCTTCCGGAAATACTTCTCTTGGAACATTTACCTGGTATCCGCCACCTGTTATCACCTCTTTTTTGCCGGCCAGCGGGCCGGTGGGAACAATAGTTACCATCACCGGCACAGGCTTTCACCCGGTAGCAGCAAACAATACAGTATATTTTGGTGCTGTGAAGGCAACGATAACAGGCGGAACCGCTACTTCACTAACCGTGACAGTTCCGCAAGGGGCAAGCTTTGGCCCTATTAGTATTGTAAGCAATTTATTGCTTGGTTACTCAACTTATCCTTTCCTGGTTACTTTTCCAAATGGAGGAAGTATTACGGCATCCTCATTTGCCAATAGAACGGTTGTTTCCGCAGGCTCCAATAACGGCCCGCAAGGGGTGGCCACTGGTGATTTTGATAATGACGGAAAAACTGATGTGGCCATTATGAAGTTTGTGGTATCTGGTTCCAACAGTGGTATTCTTGTTTACCGAAATACAAGTACGGGAACCGCAGTTACATTTGATGTACCCGTTGAACTGGTTGGTGGCTATAATTCGATTACTACCGGGGATATGGATGGGGATGGGAAGCTGGATATTGTACTTTCGGGAGGGACTTCAATCCGGTTTTTTAGAAATATCTCCGTGCCGGGAGCCGTTTCGTTTTCGCTGAACCACTCCATAACCGAAGCTAACCCCCCTTCGGCAATGTGTATTGCGGATTTTGATGGAGACGGGAAAGCAGATTTGATGGGAAGCCGTTATTGGTCTGAAAGTGGCTCAAAGATGTACCGCAACCAGAGTGAGCCGGGTGCAGTGAAATTTGCAACGCCGGTACTGCTGAATAATACAACCGCAGAAAGAAATATACTGCCCGTTGACATGGACGGCGATAAAAAGCCAGATTTAGTAATTGGCGGGTTGGGTGTAATGAAAAACAACTGCACATTAGGGAACTTTTCATTCGCCCCGCCGGTTCCTTTTGGCACATTTACACATTCCCATATAGCTTATGGTGATATGGATGGTGACGGGAAAACAGATATTATTTCCGGCGACATGAACGGCTCTACGGTAGCGGTAATAAAAAATATCAGCACCACCGGTTCTTTATCATTTGCGGCACCGGTACAGTTTGTTGCTTCCAGTACCCCTTCTGGCATAGCCATAAGCGATCTGGATGGTGATGGCCGGCTGGATATAACAGCGGGTTTAATAAACTACAGTATAACCGTATTTAAAAATACTTCAACGCCGGGCAATATTTCCTTTGCCCCCCAACAACAATATAATGCAGGCAGTTATGGAGGCGAAAACATGGTGGCTGCCGGCGACTTAAACAGTGACGGCAAGGCTGATGTTATTGTAACCTCGGAGTTATTACGAAGTTTTTCAGTACATATTAACGATGTAAAACCTGAGCCTTTTATTCAAGCCTTTTCCCCCACATCTGGAGTCTCAGGAACAACAGTAACGATAACAGGTACAAATTTCACCGGTACTAGCGCCGTAAGTTTTGGCGGCGTACCAGCCAGTTCTTTTGTGGTTAACTCACCCGGCACCATTACTGCCGTAGTTGGCACAGGGGCTTCCGGAGGTGTATCTGTAACGAATACAGCAGGTACCGGCACACTAAGTGGCTTTGTTTTCGGTGCGGTGCCTGTTATTACTGCCATCTCACCGCTAAGCGGCGCAGTGGGCAGTACAGTTACCATTACCGGCAATAGTTTTAATGTTATACCAGACAATAACATCGTTTACTTTGGAGGAGTAAAAGCATTAATAACCGGTGCTACCGCCACCTCACTTACAGCTAAGGTTCCCTTCGGTTCTATGTACGAACCCGTTTCGGTAACCGTTGCAAATCGTACTGCTTATTCAAAAGAGGCGTTTACTACTACGTTTTCTACCGGTTCGCCGGTAATTAACGAAAACTCTTTTGCGCAACGGATGGATATTACGGGCATTGGCGGCGGTGGTTGTATTGCGGATATTGATACAGACGGGAAACCAGATATTATAGCGGCAAACAGCAGCACCACATTTGTGGTGGCCAGAAACACAAGCATTACAGCCAACTTGTCGTTTGCAACACCAGTGAGTTTTACAACAGCGACCAGCCCCGGAAGAATGACAACAGGGGATTTGGATGGAGATGGCCGGCTTGATGTTGCCATTATTTGTGGCTCATCAACGCTTTCTGTACTTAGAAATACCTCTGTTTCCGGAAATATATCCTTTGCCTTAAAAACAGATTATCCAACCGGGGTAACTACAGCAAACCCTTCAGGTGTGGTAATAAGTGATATAGATAAGGACGGAAAACCGGATATTGTTGTTTCAAACTATTCGTTGCGAACACTTACTGTTTTTAAAAATACTACCAGCGGAACCACACTTAGTTTTGCAGCCGGAATTGATTATATATTAGATGGTCTGGCAAACAGTGTACTTCTCTGGGATATGGATGCTGACAATCTTCCCGATTTACTGGGTTCCTCCGTGGGGCCAGAAGAGGTATCGGTTTTTCGTAATACATCTCTTACGGGAACCATATCCTTTGCTTCAAAAATTGATTTTGGCACAGGACAATGGCCTTCAGCACTTTCGGCAGGGGATATAGACGGTGACGGGAAGCCGGATATCACAGTAGCTAATACAAACGGGGGTGGCGTATCTCTTGTACGCAATATCAGCACCACCGGTAATATTGCATTTGCCCCCAAAGTAGATATGCCAACCGGCGGCCAGGTACAAAATGCGGCTATGAACGACCTGGATGGTGATGGAAAGGTTGATATCTATACCAGCAACCTTTCTTCCGGCACCATTTCTGTTTTGAAAAATAACAGTAGTTCTGGAGCATTTTCTATAGCATCCCGAGTGGATTATTCTACCGCCAATTATCCCGGAAGGTTAGCATCTGCCGATATGGACGGTGATGGCAGGGCAGAAATCGTTGTTTTTGGAAATAATATCAATATTTTCCGAAATCAGATTGGTGGTGCAGGCCCGGTAATCACTTCTTTCTCGCCTGCCAGCACTGTTATGTCTGGTACCGTTGTTCTTACCGGAACCGGATTCACGGGCACCACAACAGTAACTTTTGGAGGGGTGCCGGCCAGTTCATTTACTGTTAACTCAAATTCTTCCATCAGCGCTGTTGTTAGCAGCGGCGCTTCAGGCCACATTGCAATTAATGGTCCTGCAGGCATGGCCAGCCTCAACGGGTTTATATTTGGTGCTGTCCCGGTTATAAGCCAGGTTGTTCCTTCTGCCGCAGGCCCCGGTGCTACGGTACAGATTAGCGGAGGTAATTTTACAGGCATAACTGCGATAAATTTTGGTGGCGTGCCAGTCAGCTCATTTACTGTTAATTCAAATTCTTCCATTACTGCCGTTATTGGTTCTGGCGCAAATGGCTCAATAAGCGTAACCAACTCTGCTGGTACTGGTACTTATTCTGCTTTTACTTTTCTTGCTCCGCCAGGTATTACTTCATTTACTCCAACATCAGGTGGTGGTGGCAGCACTATCACCATTACTGGTACCAACTTAATAGGAACGACAGGAGTAACATTTGGGGGAGTGGCTGCACAAACCTTCACTGTTGTTTCAGCATCTACCATTACAGCCGTTGTACAATCGGGAAGTGCAGGAACAGTATCAGTTGTTACACCTGCTGGTGTGGCAAATGCACCCGGGTTCACCTTTCTTGCTTCGCCTAACCCTCAGTCTTTTTATCCCACCAGTGCTGTTACGGGAAGTACAGTATTTATTACCGGTACCAACCTTGGGGGTGTTACGGCTGTTTCGTTTGGAGGAACACCGGCGCAGTCCTTCACCATTACTTCACCCTCAACGATTACAGCGGTTGTAGGCGGAGGTGCATCCGGGTCTGTTACAGTATCAAATGGTATTGGTTCACCAGTAAGTATTTCCGGGTTTACTTACCTTGGCGCTACCTCTGCTCCATATATTACAGGATTTAGTCCTGCCATCGCCGCCAATGGAACAGCGGTCACCATTACAGGATTTAATTTTAGCGGCGCTACTGCTATAAGTTTCGGTGGTACTGCGGCGGGTTCGTTCACCGTAAACTCGCCTTCAAGTATTACTGCTGTTGTGCGGGGGGGGGCTTCTGGTTCTATATTAGTAACAACTACCGGAGGTACCGCTACCGCTGCAAATTTTATTTATTCTGATGCCCCCGTTATTACAGGCGTTTCACCTGTAAAAGCGATGCCCGGTTCCGTAGTTACAATTAGTGGAAACAATTTTAATCCGCAGGCCGCAGGCAATACTGTTTATTTTGGAAATATTAAAGGCGGCGTTGTTTCTGCAACATCCTCAGAACTCCGGGTTACGGTACCACATGGTGCCGTGTATGGGCCTTTATCTGTAACGGTTAACACTCTTACCGGTTATTCAAGCCAAAGGTTCCTTCCATTCTTTTATGGTGAAGGCCGTTTTGGCGCTGCAGCCTTTCCAATACGAACCGACTCTGCTTCTTCTGCCGCCCCGCAAGGCATTGCCCTTGCAGACATTGATGCGGATGGAAAGCCTGATGTCACTTCTGTAAACAATGGCTCCACATCTTTAACGAGAAATGTGAGTTTCTATAAAAATAATGGAAGTGCCGGACAGGTATCTCTTTTGCCCCGCACTATTTTGCCATTTGCCAATGCCCCCGACAAGGTAAGCTACACTGATTTTGATGGTGATGGTTTGCTGGATTTAATGGTTTCACAAGGTGGGGATTTAAGGGCTGTTTCTGTTTATAAAAACAATTCAACAGGCAGCAGCATTACTTTTGGCCCTGAGTTAGTATTAACAGCACAACTTGGAGCCTTCCGGGCTGCCACGGGTGATTTTAATGGCGACGGAAAGCCAGATATAGCCGTTATTGGCAACTACAGCAGTTCTGTTTCTGTTTATAAAAACATTAGCACAGCCACGAGCATCTTGTTTGACACAAGGCTTGTTTTTGGCGTATCGGTTTTTCCCACTTCTATTATGGTGGGGGATATAGATATCGATGGTAAAGCAGACATTGTTGTTTGTGGCGGAAACAATGGTTTTGTGCAAATATTACGGAATACAAGTACATCAACAACCGTTTCCTTCGCCTCAACAACATATTCTACTATGGGTATTTGCAGAGATGTGGCTGTTGGCGATTTTGATGATGATGGAAAACCGGACATAGCGGTACTGAATGGGTCTGCAAACAGGCTAACAATACTAAAAAATAATTCAATACCTGGTTTTATCCAATTCTTTGGAGGCCCGTATTATATTACCGGTGCCGCTCCGGTATCTCTTTCTATAGCGGATATAGATGGTAATGGTAAAGGGGATATTATTGTGGCCAATAGCGAAGCTAACATCGCTTCTATATTTGCTAATAGCAGCAGTCCGGGAAATATTTTGTTTGATTATCCTGTTGATATTCCGGTAAACAGCCCTTCAGCATTTACATCTGTTGCAGATATGGACGGTGACGGCAAACCAGATATTGTGCTTGCCAATCCACTATCAAACAGCTTGTCGGTACTACGAAACATGCATACCTCTACACAGGTAAGCATTATTTCGTTTTGTGCAAACGGTAATACTTCCTTTACCTCTAATCTTACAGGCACAACTTACAAATGGCAGCAAAATACGGGACTTGGCTTTGCAAACATTAATGACAACAGCAATTTCAGCGGTACAAGTACCAGTACGCTTCAACTTACAAATATCCCGGCAAGCTGGAATAATTATGATTTCCGTTGTTTGATAAATGGTTCTCAAAGCAGCCAGGTTTTCCGCCTGAATGCAGCAACCCTGCCGACTGTTATAATCTCTGGTAATACTACAGTTATAGTGGGTCAAAGTACTTTATTGACTGCTGTGGCAGCAAATGCGGGAGGAGCCCCTCAGTATCAATGGCAGGACAGCACCGCATCCCACACCTGGCAAAATATAAGCGGAGCCTCTCAGGCTACATTAAACTATACGCCTGTTGCAACTGGAATAAAAATCAGATGCTTGCTTACCGCTTCTACAGGATGTGCCGTTACGGTATACAGCAACATCATGACTGTTACCACTATCACTGCTGTAAGCCCTGTTCCGGGAGCTTCTTTGCGGATACGCTGTTTTCCAAATCCCGTTAGCGATTTGTTATATGTTGACAGTCTGCAAATTGCCGACAAATGGGAAACCGCCGAAATAATTAACCTTAACGGCACAAAGGTGTTAGCACAAGAAAAAATAAACGGAAAAACAACGCTTCAGTTGCAAGTTCAACAGCTCGTTTCTGGAGGATACATTGTACTCCTCAGAAGAAGGAACGGAGCTGCGGTTTATCTGAAATTTATTAAGCAATAAAAAGCTCTGTAATGTGAATATCAACAACCGTATAAAATAAGCACCCTGCAACATCATTATTTGCAGGGTGCTTATTTTTGTGGTGTGGCAAGGGCTTAGCTCTTCTTTTAAGACAGATATGGACATATTCGGACATTGGCTGACATTGTACTACCTGGGGGAGGCGTTTGAGGAATAGAATCCGGGCAAGAAACAGGCTTTCTGCCCGATGTTACCAACTGTATGAATATGGTTTTTTGATTGGCTCCAGGGTTTCCCGGTCGATATCCTGCAATAGCTCATCCGGAGTTTCGGTAAAAGGGTCATACCAGTCTGCCTTTCCCCTCGCCCACGCAAGCCAGGATTGCAGTTCGTCGTTGAGTTTATTTTCGGCCTTTGCTTTGGCTTCTACTTCGTCTATATAATTTCTGAGGTTGACAGCCTTATGCCAGCGGGAAGATTTGAGCAATGTACTTCTGAATAATTTCAGTTCCTCCTCCTGCCTCTTTTCAAATTCCTTTTGACGATCCCGTCTTATTTGTTCTTCTTCCCGTTCTTGTTTCCGTTTTCTATCCCACTCGTTTAGTTCCACACTTATAATTTCCAGTTTCGCTAAGATTGCCGGCAGTTGGTCTTCCAGCTTTTGTTTCCCATCAATCCATTCTTTATCATACAGAACTTTGTCAAGTTTAAATATCAAAATACCAGTTGGAATATAGTCATAGGTCTGCCAGTGATCATTTCCCGGAACCCTCCTTGTTTTTTCCCGTAAACTCACCTTGAGCTTTTGTGTATTAATGAGAATATTTGTGGAATCATTTTCAATAATAACATCATGTCCCCTTGCTTTAACCGCCTTAATTAAGGTATCCATAAAACGTAAAGCTCTTGGGATATTGGTTCTTGCTACCCGAATGTCCAGCTCTCCTCTTTCACAGCTCACCATTCCGTTATGCTCATAACGGTCCTTCCTGTTCAGACTTTCTCTTGCCGCAATAATTAGTTCATCCGGCTTGCTGAGTTTCTCAGGAACCGATAAAGTTGGTTGCATTTCCTTTTCTATTTGCTGCTGAAGAATTTTTGAAGGTGATGGACTAGCAGCGATGTTTTTCATTTCTTCAGTTCTCAAACTTAATATCACCTCTTTGTCACCATTGTAATTAGCAGACAGCTTTGGTTGGTTTGTCTTCTTGTTGAATTGAAGTTTCTGCCAGTGACCGGCCTTGGGCAATGGTATTTCCATTTTAATACAGATCTTTCGCAGCCCTACATCGGAGATTGCATATTTTTTGGAAAGTGTCAGCAGCGGAACCGACCAAACTAAATCATATAGTTCATTACGGGTGAATGTTTCTTTTTCCATAGACTTATTTTGAATTCAAAAGCCAGGTATTCCATCTCAGCTTTTGGTTTAGTCCATGAAGTTAACCCGGATTCATCCGTTATGGTTTGGCTACGGGAATTTGAACATTACGGAGCAATTGCGGAGGGATTGCGGAGCCATTGAATTTGATGCGGAGTTATTAAGGAGCTATAATGTATGTATTGTAAACAAACTTAACCCTCCTCCTTATCAATGAGGGAATCTCTGTTTAGTGGTACTGGTCCCAATTCATGACCAAACAACTTTAGTACAACATTCACTTTGTCCATTTTTAGACTACTCTTTCCCTGCTCAAGATCTCTTAAAAACCGCAGCCCAACAACAGCTTTTGAGGCCAGCATTTTTTGTGTAAGCCTGGCCTGTTTCCTTCGTTCTTTTACAAAACGGGATAAATATTGAAGTTCATTTTTCATTTTTACACCCTTTCGGGTATAAAGTTAATCGTTTTCTTGTTTATTATACCCGTTAGGGTGTAATTCAGCTGCTTCCTACGATCATACATAATGGATTTGCCTGGACAAGAACCCCCAGAGTTATTCGAATACCTCTGCTAGAGTATGATAATTTATTTTTGTAATCACAATACTTAAAATATTTTTTGAAAAATTGTCCTTTTTAGATCAAATCAACCTATATTTGTAATTCCATTACTCAATATAAATATTGTGAAGTATAAAATAGGTGATATCGCAAAACTCCAAACAGGCTTGTTTGCCAAACCGGAAGCGGCGGGTGAAGTAGTGTATTTACAGGTTAGACACTTTGATGAAAAGGGATTGCTTAAAACAGAACTTTACACTGATCTCAAGCATTCTAAAGTTACCGAAAAACACTTGCTTCAGGAAGGGGATATATTATTTGCTGCAAAAGGAACTAAAAATTTTGCTGCAGTCTATGAAAGTCATAATCCTCCTGCCGTGGCATCTACTTCTTTTTTTGTTATTCGGCTAAACGAATCCAGGGTGTTGCCAGCATATTTGGCCTGGTACCTTAATCACCCCCTTATAGCAAAGCAATTAAAAGAACAGGCTATTGGCACGGCTACTCCCTCCATTTCTAAAGCGGTGCTGGAGCAACTGGAAATCCCTGTCCCAGCTGTTCAAAAACAAAAGCTGATCATTGAGCTGCAAGAACTGATAAAAAAGGAAAAGGAATTACAGGATCATATTGAAGAGCTGCGCCAAAATAATATTCAACAACAAATTTTTAAAGCAATAAATCAATAAGCAATGGCAAAACAAATAACTCAGAAAGACATAAATGACGCCGTATGGAAAGCGTGCGACACCTTTCGTGGTACCATTGATCCAAGTGTATACAAAGACTACGTCCTTACCATGCTTTTTGTAAAATATTTGAGTGATGTGCATGATGATAAAATGGAAGGCTACCTGAAAAAGTATAATGGAGATAAGGAACGTGCAAAACGGGCCATGCAACACGAACGCTTTGTGATTCCAGAACACAGCCATTTTAAATATCTCTTTGAACATAGAAATGAACCTAACATAGGCGAGTTAATCAATATTGCTTTAACCGACCTGGAAGAAGCCAACCGGGAAAAATTGTACAGTGAAGATGGGGCGGGAATATTCCAGAACATCGATTTTAACAGCGGTAAGCTGGGAGAGCCGAAAGACAAAAATGTAAGGTTGAAAAACCTGTTGCTGGATTTTAATAAGCCAGAACTGGATTTACGTCCGTCTCATTTGGATGGTGTTGACATCATTGGCGGCGCCTACATGTTCCTCATTGAAAATTTTGCCAGCGATGCCGGTAAAAAAGCCGGCGAATTTTTTACGCCCAAAGAAGTATCTGCCTTGCTTGCCAAACTCACCAAATCCAAACCAGGTTCACGTATATGCGACCCCACCTGTGGGTCTGCTTCATTGCTCATAAAAGCAGGAGAAGAAGTAGGCTCCGATAATTTTTCTCTATATGGCCAGGAAGCCAATGGCAGCACTTGGGCGCTGGCGGTAATGAATATGTTTTTGCATGGGTTTGATAATGCCGTTATCCGCTGGGGTGACACAATTCGTAACCCTAAACTAAAAGTAGGTGATGAACTGATGAGGTTTGATACGGTGGTGGCCAACCCTCCTTTTTCATTGGATAAATGGGGTAAAGTGGAAGACAAGGACGGAGAGAAAACAACTGTGAGCTACGACCCAGAAACAGATCGCTACAACCGTTTCTGGCGGGGCATACCTCCAAAGAGCAAGGGCGACTGGGCGTTTATCAGCCACATGATTGAAACCCTGAATGAAAATGGTAAAGCCGGCGTAGTAGTACCACACGGCGTTTTATTCCGGGGAGCCAGTGAAGGCAAAATAAGACAAAAGACCATTGAAGATAATTTGCTGGAAGCTGTGATTGGGTTGCCCGCCAATTTATTTTTTGGTACCGGTATTCCAGCAGCTATTGTGATTTTTAATAAGGCCAAGGGCAAAAATAAAAACGTATTGTTTATTGATGCCAGTCAGCATTTTGAAAGCGCCAAAAATCAAAACAAACTCCGGGCGCAGGACATAGAGCACATTGTAAAAACCTATCGTGATTTTAATGCTGGTAAATTACCGGTGGGTGTAATTGAAGATAAGTTCAGTTATGTGGCCGCGCCTGCTGAACTGGCCGAAAACGACTACAACCTGAATATACCCCGCTATGTAGACACATTCGAGGAAGAACCCGAAGTGGATATCAAGGCAGTTCAGGGAGAGATTGAAAAACTCGAGGCAGAATTAAAAACAGTGCAGGCAGAAATGGACAAATACCTTAAACAGCTAAATGTGATTTAAATATGCTCACAAAAGAACAAAAACAACAATTCAGCGATATTCTGGAGGAGTTAGGCAAAACGCTTGACATCACTGAAACTCAATATGAGGCAGCGGTAAAAAGTTATGAGGCTGTTGGAAATTGGCTTGCGAAGGAAGATTCCACCCTTGCGCCATACTCACCAGAAATATTACCACAGGGCTCTTTCATGCTTGGAACAATGGTTAAACCAATTAATGATAAAGATGATTTGGATATTGACCTTGTATGCCAATTAAAAGGTAAGAATCCGGAATGGACACAAGAAGATTTGAAACACAAAGTTGGTGACCGTTTAAAAGCACATGGAACCTACAAAGAAATGCTTGATGAAGAAGGCAGGCGTTGCTGGACTTTGGTGTATTCAGATGATGCCAATTACCACATGGATATTCTTCCCTCCATTGTTGACAAGGGCTACAGAATCATTTTGGAAAAAGCCTTTTCTGATACTGAACTAAAAGATATTGAGAAACTAGGCATTCGTATAACCGATAATCAAACCGACAACTACGAATGGGAAACCAATCATTTAGAATGGCTGAAAAGTAATCCTTTTGGGTATGGTCGCTGGTTTTTTCAGCAAGCTACTCTTGATTTTCAAAAGGCATTTTCGCTGAATGAATCTATTGCCCCTGTGCCTAAATACAAAAAGGAAAAGCTACCACTTCAACGAGTAGTTCAAATTCTTAAACGGCACCGGGACATGCTCTTTAACGGTAATGAGCACAAGCCCATATCCATCATCATTACAACCCTGGCTTCAAAAGCCTATAATAAGGAAACAGATATTATAGAGGCATTAATTAATGTGTTGAACAACATGGAAAACCACATTGAAGAACGCTGGTCAGATGAACATGGTAAAAAAATAAAGTGGATTTCAAATCCGGTAAATGATGAAGAGAATTTTGCTGACAAATGGCAGGAATATCCTCAACGTGAAGAGAATTTTTATCATTGGTTAAATGAGGTAAAGAAAGACTTGAACAATATCCTTGGTCAAAGTGGAAAGGGCTTACAGTACATCAATGAATCCATGGCAAAGCCATTTGGAAAGGATGCATTTACCAAAGCATTTAGTAATTACGGTGAAAACTTACGAAAGCAGCGTGAAGGTGGAAGTCTGAATGTGGCTGCAAAAACCGGAATGATTGGAACTGCCGGAACTACTGTTAAAAATCACAATTTCTATGGTAAAGAGGAACAATAGAATATCATTAATTGTGCAAGAGGGGACGTTGAAAAACATGTTTCCCGATGGTGTAACCAAACGCTTCCGTGAGGAATCACTCACCTGGACGTGTTCGGTAACGCCATCACCATTAAGCAGTACTTACACATTGAAATTAGAGTACCTTGGAAATAAGGGAGTAAAAGTTTATGTGCTTGACCCTAAACCATTACCCCTAGCAGCAGGAAAGAAACATTTGCCCCACGTTTATTCCACACCCGAACAAAGGCTCTGCTTATACTATCCTAACAGAATTGAGTGGAATGTTGGGATGCTTTATACCAGAACAATAATTCCCTGGGCTTGCGAATGGCTGTGCCATTACGAGCTATGGGTATGCACAGGCACATGGCATGGCGGCGGCATACACCACGAAACAGAAGCAGAAAAACAAGCCAACAAACAAAAAGAAACAATTGATGAAGCCAGCAGCGGTAGAAAATAAACCTAAGGTTGATACAAAACCATTTTACAATTCAGTCATTCCGAATGATTGGGACACTCCTTTCTTTGGTTCAGTTTTCACATTTTTAAAGACCTATTCCTTTTCTAGGGAACAGCTTACAAATGAAAAGACTAAAGATGAACTTCGTAATATCCATTACGGAGATATACATGCAACTTTTGAGAATGAAATACTTGATTTAGAAATTGAAAAAACTATTCCTTACCTACTTGACGGTATCATTGATAAAGCAAAATTTGGAGATGATGACTTCCCATCTTTAAAGGATGGTGATTTAATCATTGCTGATGCATCTGAAGATTATGAAGGAGTTTGCGATTGTATTGAATTGAAAAATGTAAAGGAATCCAAATTAATAGCAGGTTTACACACGTTTGCAGCAAGAACGACAGAAGATAAGGTTGCTCTAGGTTATCGAACGTATGTTTTAAAACAGCAACAAGTTATAAGAGAATTAAGACGAATAGCCACTGGAACATCCGTTTATGGTGTTTCGAAAACAAATCTTTCAGAAGTTAAAATTGCTCTTCCACCCTTACAAGAGCAGAAAACCATTGCCGATGTATTAAGCAAATTTGATGTATCAATTCACACCATAAATAAACTGATAGCCCAGAAACAGCTTCGCAAAAAATGGCTCATGCAAAACTTGTTGACGGGTAAGATGCGTTTGAAAGGGTTTGAGAAATCAATTGGTTATCATAAAACTGACTTGGGTCTTGCAATACCCATAGACTGGAAAATTATTAAAGTAAAAGATATTTTCAATGAAAGGAAGGAAACTTCAAAAGACCAATCGATATATCCATTATTTAGCCTGACGATTGAAAGCGGATTAACAGAAAAGACGGATAGATACGAAAGAAGTTTTCTACTTAAAAACAAGGAAGAAAACTTATATAAGTTAATTTATCCGAATGATATTCTGTTCAACCCAATGAACCTGAGATTTGGAGCTATTGCCAAATCGAAAATTAATTCGATTGTATCGGTTTCTGCTTACTACAATTCTATATTCCTTACAGAGAATAATACGGATATTGATTATTATGAAGCATTATTTAAAACTCCAGTTTTCATTAATCTATATGACAGGATAGCAATAGGTTCTTTGATTGAGAAAAAGAGGGTTCATCTTTCTAACTTTTTAGAACTTGAAATTCCACAACCATGTAAAGAAGAACAAACTGCCATTGCACAAGTGTTGCAAGCAGCTGACAAGGAAATATCGCTATTGAAAGCTAAAGCAAATATGCTGCGAGAAAAGAAAAAGGGCTTGATGCAACAATTATTAACCGGGAAAATCAGAATCAAATAATATGGCAGAACCATTTAAAATATTATCCATAGATGGAGGCGGCATCAGAGGTGTATTTCCTGCCATGCTTTTAGCCAACTTTGAAGCAGAACTCAAAGCCAAGGGCATCGAAAAATGGCAAGTGTATCAAAACTTCGATTTAATCTGTGGCACTTCTACTGGCGGAATTATGGCCATTGCACTTTCTTTAGGTATACCTGCTAAAGAGATTTATGAAATGTATTTGAACAATGCCGATACCATTTTCAGTAACAAAAAGGGCTTTCTCAAAAGATTCAAATATTCAGCGCACAATCGTGATGCTTTAGAAAAGTTGATTAAGGATAAATACAAGGCTTACCACAACGGTGAAGATGGAGAAGACCCAAGATTAAAGCATTGTAAAACACATGTTGCAATTCCAATTTACGATTTAATGGAAGGCAGACCATCGGTTTTAAAAAGTAATTATCACCCTGCCTTTGTAAGAGACTTTCACATTCCGGCATATCAGGCAGCTTTAGCAACTTCTGCTGCTCCAACCTACTTTGACCCATATTCGGCTTCATACATAGATTTAAATGGTTTAGAAAAACCGTTTCAGAACAAAGTAGATGGAGGCGTTTTTGCTAACAATCCCACGCTTAACGGAATTATAGAAGCCCAAAAGGCATTCAATCTGGATCTAAAAGACCTTTCAGTATTATCAATCGGTACAGGACACCAACGCTTTTGTGATGCTGGTATTGATAAGAAAAAAAATCATCGGGCAAAATATGGTATTCATTATTGGATGCTTGAAGATGGCAAGAAGCGGTTGATTGAAGTTTTTATGCAAGGCCAAACACAACAAGTTCAAAACCTGATTAGCATATTGAAAAATGGGATTGATAGACGAGAGCCAGATAACTTTCACTACATCCGAATTGACACGCAATTAGATGAAAGTTGTCCAATAGAAATGGATGAAACCGACAAAGAGAAACTAAAAAAACTGGCTGAAAAAGCCAACATAGAATTTCAAAATAATGCTACCAATATTATTAAGAGTTTTGGGAATGGCAGTCGGTGGGCTGATTCTCAAAGAACTGTTTAGCGATGACGAAATAAATTACAACGACATGGCAAATACACATAATCAATTTTTAAAGTTCGAGCAAGCCATCTCACTTACCAAAGGGAGAAAGGATAAACTCATTGCATCTCGTCAGGCTTTGCAAAAAAGAATTGTTGAATTTTTCAAAACCAAAACGAAAGTTCCGGTTCCTAAATTTTACATTCAAGGTTCATACAAAATGAAAACCATGGTGGTGAAGAAAGACGGGAGCTATGACGTTGATTTAGGTGTTTACTTTCTTGCCAAACCTTCAATTGAACCGCTGACTTTACAGAAGTATGTTGCTGAGGCAGTAAAAGACCAAACCGTTTCGGGCATTGAACATAAAGAAAAGTGTATCAGGGTAATTTACAAAGGTGATTTTGATATTGACTTACCAGTCTATTACAAAACTCCAAACGATAAACACCCGTTTCTTGCCACAAAAACCAAATGGCAGGAAAGCGATCCCAAAGAATTATGCGACTGGTTTGAAAAACAACGCAAGGCAAAAGACAAAGATGGTCAGATGCTTCGCTTAGTCAAATATTTCAAAACATGGGCAAACCAGAGGAGCAGAAAAATGCCAAGTGGTATTGCATTCAGTGTTTGGGTAGCTACACATTACAAACCAAACACAAGAGATGATATTGCTTTTTACGAAACAGCCAAGGCCATCAAGAATTCTTTTGGTTGGGAAACAGCAAGTAAAAATCCTGCAACACCCGGTGATGACTTTCTTGCTAAACTAGACAGTAATCAGAAAAGTAATTTCAAGGAAGCATTTAACGAATTGATAAAACAAGCCGAACAAGCCTTGCAACAAGACAATCAAACCAAAGCATTAAACATTTGGAAACAGCAGTTCGGAGATAAGTTTCCGGTAATATAACTATACATAAATGGCAAATTATTTTCGAGAATCCATTAAGAAATTTAAAAATGATGCTTTATCAAAGGGCATTTACGATGTGCTGAAATGGCTCATTATATTTCTTGTTTTACTAATTCCAACAAAATGGATTCCAGTTGTTAAAGATATTATTTTGAAAGGGTATAGTATTTCTGCTTATATCCTTATTATCGCTTCCCTGCTGATAATTACAGGCACTGCTTTAATCGTTGGACGAATATTTAAGAAACGAATAAAAGAAGTGTTGAAAGATAGTCACACTGATGAGTTAACCGGATTGAAAAATCATAAAGCACTTAATGAATTTCTGAATCTTAAACTTCAAGAGTACAAAAGCAAGTCAGAACCTCTTTCTATTATCATTTTGGATATAGACGACTTCAAAAACTTTAATACTCTATGGGGTTTTAATGTTTCGGACCAGTTATTAAAAAAACTAGGCGAACTTCTGAATAATGACAAAAGAGCTACCGATGAAACCTTTAGGTATTTTAACAGGGGTGATGAGTTTTTGGTAGTTGCGAGTGAAACAAGTTTAAGTCAGGCAAAACAAGCAGCAGAAAGGAAAAGAAAGCTGATTGAAAGAAACTTATTCTCGGTTGATGGAACAAATCACAGATTAACCGTTAGTTGTGGTGTGACCGAACTAAAGAAAAGTGACGACTATACAAGCTTAACGGATAGAGTTGTAGAAGCACTCAATGAAGCAAAAAAGATTAAAGGAAAAAACAATACAACATCTATTGTCTAATGTCACTCAAACTCCAATACGCATCTGATCTCCACATCGAGTTCCCTGCCAACAAGGAATTCTTGCGGCAGCACCCATTACAGCCTGTGGGTGAGGTGCTGGTATTGGCAGGAGATATTGTGCCGTTTGCTATAATGGACAAACACAAAGATTTTTTTAGTTATGTAAGTGATCATTTTGAAACTACGTTCTGGCTGCCTGGCAATCATGAGTATTATCATTTTGATATAACTGAGAGAAGCGGGGTACTGAATGAGAAAATCCGCACTAATGTGTTTCTAGTTAATAATATTTCTGTGTTGCATGATAATATAAGACTCATTTTTTCTACCCTGTGGAGTAAAATCAGTATCGACAATCAGTGGCAAATAGAGAGAAGTCTCAATGATTTTCATCTCATCAAGCACAAAGGAGTTCGCTTTTCAGCTGAGCAGTATAACCAACTACATAATGAAAGCCTGGCGTTTATTCAAAACGAGCTGAAAGCGACACAAGTGGAAAAAACGGCTGTTTTCTCTCATCATTGTCCTACTTTTCTCAACTATCCGGAGCAATACAAAGGCGATGTATTAAATGAAGCTTTTGCCGTGGAGTTGTTTGACTTGATTGAAACCTCCAAAACTAATTATTGGGGTTATGGGCATCACCATCTTAACACACCGGAATTTCACATTGGGATTACCAGGCTCATTACCAATCAGTTGGGTTACGTTAAACAAAACGAGTACGAATTATTCGATACAAATAAGTGCATATTTATTTGAAATACAATTTGATATATTTATTTTTGCACGATATAGCTATAAGGTTTATTGTGCAAAAAACTGTTTATCATGGAGTATAAAATGATGGATACAATAAGATATATTCAGGAAACGCTGAATATCGAGACATTGGTAGCTCCGATAGCCAAAAGCTACCGGGCCAGGCTACCCATATATATACAGGAAACTTATGATCTGTACAACGCGACGCTTTTTAATACAGAAATCATATTCGCGGAGCTGAAAGCCGGAAATGAAATAAGTATTCAGCAAACTGATAAACAGGTTCAGCTAATAAAGAATCAGCTTCAGCGAAAAGTTGTGGTGGTTTTGAAAAATGTAGCGGCTTATAACCGTAAAAGACTAATTGAAAAAGGAATCAATTTTATTGTGCCTGGAAAGCAATTATACTTACCCGACTTGCTAGTTGATTTAAGAGAAAGTTATAGCAATTTTAGGGCGAAGCAAAAAAAAGAAAAATTATTGCCATCAGCTCAATTTGTTTTGATTTACCATATCATCCATCGGTACAATGAGTGGAAACTGGAAGAACATTCATTTAAGGAAATAGCTAAAAAAATAGACTACACTCCGATGGCTATTACTAATGCTATTGATAATTTGAAATATCATGGGATGGTGGATGTACTGGGGGAAAAGGAAAAGTATATCCGGTTTAAATACGAAAGACAAGAATTATGGAATATAGCAGAGCAGCAACAACTTTTAGTAAACCCAGTATTAAAAAAGGTTTTTATTGACGAAAAACCAAGAGACCTTTTTCTTTTAGAAAGTAACTTATCTGCTCTTCCTGAATATACTGATCTAAATCCAAGTAAGCAGCAATATTATGCGATTGAGAAAACTGTTTTTTATGGCTTGCAAAAAAGTAATGCTTTGGTGAATATTAATGAGCATGAAGGCCGATTTGTACTAGAGGTATGGAAGTATAATCCATTGACTTTAGTTGATCAACTGCCCAATGAACTTGGGGTGGTGGATCCTCTTTCTTTATACCTAAGTGTAAAAGACAGCAAAGACGAAAGAATCGAAATAGCATTAGATCAAATTTTAGAAAAATTTATATGGTAAGAGGATTAGACATATTTAAGAAATACTTTGAGCAGTATCCCAATAACTATGTGATTATTGGCGGAACTGCATGTGATATTATTATTGATGAAGCAGGCTTTGTACCAAGAGCTACAAAAGATATTGACATTATTTTGGTAGTAGAAGCCTTGAACAGTGCTTTTGTAAAGCAATTTTGGCAATTCATTAATGATGGACAGTATCAACAACGGGAAAAGAGCAACGATGAGCGAGAGTATTATCGTTTCATAAAGCCCGCTAATACAGACTTCCCGCATCAAATTGAACTTTTTTCAAGAACACCCGATATAATTGTACTGGAAGACAATGCCCACCTAACTCCCATTCCGGTTGATGATGACCTGTCAAGTCTTTCAGCTATTCTTCTAAATGACGATTATTATAATTATATGATTGGGCATAGTCGGGTTGAAGACGGATTACACCACGCCAACATAGAAGCTTTGATATGCTTAAAAGCCAAGGCTTTTTTGGAAATCAAGGAAAGGATTGAAAATGGAAGTAAAGAAGACAAAAAGCAAATGAAAAAACATAAAGCAGATGTTTTCAGGTTAACAGTAATGCTCACGCCGGAATCTGAATTTGATTTGCCCGAAACGATACAAACAAATATTAATCAGTTTTCGAAATTGATAGAAGAAGATTTGCCGGATGAAGCCATTTTTAAAGAAATGGGGTTGAACAACATTGATCCAAGTAAAATATTTGACCAATTTAAAAAGTCGTTCAAAGTAAAGGAGTCTTAGCAACTGGTTACAGCGATACAAACCCTGTAAAAAAAGTTTTGAATGAAATGAATACGCCAAGCTTTAAAGAAGATCATATTAGTCAGATACCAGCATTGCAATTATTGCAAAAACTGGGATATAGCTACTTAACACCGTCAGAAGCCGATAGAATGCGTGGCGGTAAAAGCAGCAATGTGCTTTTGGAAGATGTATTACGTAAACAGTTAAAAGAGATCAACAGTATCAAGGTAAGTGCAACACGTATCGGTCTTTTCACTGACGAGAATATTGAAAAAGGCATTCTGGCATTGAAAGAGCTCCCCATGCACGAGGGTTATATTACTGCGTGCGAAGCTGCTTATAATTTATTGACTCTTGGTAAGGCACTGGAGCAATCCATAGACGGCGATAAGAAAAGTTTTACCCTTCAATACATTGACTGGAAAAATATTCATAACAATGTATTTCATGTAACCGAAGAATACAGCGTAATGCGCAGTAGCAGTAAAGAGCATTACAGGCCTGATATTGTACTTTTTGTAAATGGTATTCCCTTTTGCATTATTGAATGTAAACGGCCTGATATGAAAGAGCCGTTAAGCCAGGCTATCAGTCAGCAATTAAGAAGTCAGCAAGAAGATGGGATAAGAAGTTTGTATGTGTATGCACAAATATTATTAAGCATAGCTACCAGAGAGGCATTATATGGTACGAATGCAACACCCGAAAAATTTTGGTCGAAATGGCAGGAAAAATTTTCAAACTCAGAAGGCGAAAAAAGCTATAAAGAATCGGTAAAGCATTTAAAGAATACTCCATTAGATATTGATCAAAAAGAAAAATTGTTTTCTGACCGGTTTAAATATGTACGCCAATATTTTGACGCGATGGAGCAGGAACAGATTGAACCTACCGTGCAGGATGAATATCTATACAACCTTTGTCGCCCCGAACGTTTATTGGATATTACCTTCAATTTCGTGCTATTTGATGATGGAGAAAAAAAGGTTGCGAGATACCAGCAATATTTTGCTATAAAGAAAGCAATGCGCAGGCTATTAAAGCTAGAGAATGGAAAAAGACAAGGCGGTGTAATCTGGCATACCCAGGGAAGTGGCAAATCGTTAACAATGGTAATACTGGCAGAAGCAATAGCGCTTGAGCCGAGCATAAAAAATCCCAAGATAATATTAGTAACGGATCGTACAGACCTGGATGATCAAATCACAAAAACATTTAGAAAGTGTGGCAAGTTTGTAGAAAATGCCAGTACTGGCCAACGTTTGGTTGAGTTGCTGGAAAACAAGAGTGATGCGGTTATAACTACTATCATTAATAAGTTTAATGCTGCTGTTAAGAAAATCAGTAGCCCACTGGAAAGTCCTGATATTTTTGTGCTGGTGGATGAGGGCCACCGTACCCAGCATGGCTTGTTTAATATTGATATGCAAAAGACATTGCCCAACGCTTGTTTTATTGCCATGACTGGAACACCGTTATTTAAGAGGGATAAAAATACTGCAGCTAAGTTTGGGGGTATCATAGACGCTTATACAGTTGATGAAGCGGTAACCGATAAAGCGGTGGTACCCTTACTATATGAGGGGCGAGTAGCGAGGCAAAACGTGAACGAGAGCCCGATTGATACATTTTTCGGCATGGTATCGGAGCCGCTCACAGATTATCAAAAAGCTGATCTTAAAAAGAAATTTTCCAGGTCAGATCAGTTAAATGGGGCTGAGCAAAAAATATACGCTATCGCATGGGATATAAGTCTGCACTTTCGTAATAATTGGCAAGGGACACCCTTCAAAGGGCAATTGGTTTGTGATAAGAAAGTCAATGCTATTCGCTATAAAGAGTTTTTAGATGAAATAGGCATAGTTACCTCAGAGTTACTTATATCCCCTCCTGATGAAAGAGAGGGTGAGGAGAGCGCTTATGAAAAGTCTAATGAGCGGGTTAACAAGTTTTGGAAGCGCATGATGGAAGAACATGGGAACTCCAAAACGTATGAAAAAAATATCATTAGCCGGTTTAAAAATCAGAAAGACCCGGAAATTATCATTGTGGTCGACAAGTTGTTAACCGGATTTGACGAACCGAAAAACACGGTATTGTACTTAACAAGAAATCTACAAAGCCATAAGCTATTGCAGGCTATAGCAAGAGTAAATAGGATTTACCCAGACAAAGAATTTGGTTATATAATTGATTACTATGGTGTAATTGAAAATCTTGATGATGCGCTCAAGATGTACTCTTCTTTTGAGGATTTTGATAGTGAAGACCTGGCTGGGACGTTGACAAATATCAAGGACGAAGTAATGAAATTGCCCCAACGCCTTTCTGAACTTTGGGATATTTTCAAGGAGATAAAAAACAAACGTGATGCCGAAGCATATCAACTATTATTGAAAGACGAAGCCATACGTGTAGTTTTTTATGATAAACTGGCATCTTACGCAAAGAGTCTTAAGCTTGCGATGTCTTCAATTGACTTTCATCAGCAAACCGAAGAAAATATTATCAACAAGTATAAGGAAGATCTTGCGATGTTCCTGAAGTTAAGAATTGCAGTTGTCGAAAGGTATAGCGATGAAATAGATTACAAGCAATATGAGGGGCAGATTCAAAAGTTGATAGATACTCATATCACCACAGAGAAGATAGAGACTATCACTGAGCTGGTAAATATTTTTGACAAAGAAAAATTTCAACAGGAAGTAGAGAACACCATTGGCAAAGCTGCTAAAGCAGACAAAATCGCTAGCAGGACGTCAAAGCATATAAGTGAAAAAATGGAAGAAGATCCTGCCTTTTATAAAAAGTTTTCTCAAATGCTGAAAGAAGCAATTGCCGATTATGAAGCTAAGCGTATTAATGAAGCACAATATTTAAACAGGGTTCAGGATATTATGAATAATGTGCTATCACATACCGATACAGATATTCCGGTTGTTCTGAATGAAAGAGATGTTGCAAAGGCGTTTTATGGTTTGACGGTAGAAACATTGCATGAAAAACTACAGGACGATATTGTCAGAAGGGAATTATCTGTGCAGGCAGCTATTCATATTGATGATTTAGTTAAAGATGCGGTTTTGGATAATGGGAAAGCCATTGTAGATTGGCAGCACAAGTCAAATATTACTGGCAAGCTGCAAATTGATATTGGGGATTACTTAATTGACGAGGTGAGAGACAAATATGGCATCAATCTTTCATTTGGCGAGATGGATGAAATTGCTGAAAAGTGCATTGAGGTGGCAAAACTCCGTTATAAGTAATGACATCGTATATACAATTTGGTTCAAAGAGAATTGATTTTAAGCTGGAGTATTCTGATCGTAAATCGCTTGGAATAACAGTAACGCCAGACCCATTTGTTGTTGTGAAAGCTCCTGCCGGTTCATCATTGGATCAGGTAAAAAATAAGTTACAAAATAAGGCACCCTGGATAATTAAACAACGAAATTATTTTCTTTCATTTCATCCGAAGACACCACCGAGAAAATATGTGAGCGGAGAGACACATCTGTATCTTGGAAGACAATACAGATTAAGAGTAGTTAAAGGGAGTTCGGACGAAGTTAAGTTGAAGGGTAAATTCATTGAAGTTGTTACTACTAATAAATATCCTGTCAAAACATTGCTCAATTCATGGTATCTTAATCATGCTAAAGATAAATTTACGATCATTGCTCTGCCATTAATTGAGCGATTCAAAAAGTATAAAGTAGAGCCTACCTGTATTCAAATACGAGAGATGTCTGCACGATGGGGAAGTTGTACCCCTAAAGGAAAAATAATTCTAAACCCCGATCTCATAAGGGCTCCCAAAGCCTGTATCGAGTATGTTGTTGTTCATGAATTATGTCATTTAGTTTATCATGAACACAGCCAACGATTTATTGATCTTCAAACCAGGGAAATGAAAGACTGGGAAAAGTGGAAGCAGAAACTGGAAAAATTATTGGCCTGACATAAAGCTGCACAAATCGGAATTCTTTGTACATTAGAATCAATATTTTGCAAGAGCTTACAAAAACTTGCACAAACTTACCCAAACTGGAAAGTGAGTTTTTCGGCTGTTATAGGTTTGCATTCTAAACAAATCTTATACACCATGAAGACGATTAAAGTCCGGGAGTTTGAAATCCCCGTAAGCGCAATGCCCGAAGTGGCAGACATCCTGGAGAAAAGTGAACTGGGTAACAGTATCACAGGAACGGATGAAGATCATGAATTCATTTTAGTGGAAGTGAGCTATGACAAAGATGACGAGGATGAGCGTTCTGCCATCCACGCCATTGATGACGTAATTGCCGATCACGAAGATGATGACGATGACGACGATGAAGAAGAGGGGAATTAACCCCTCTTTTTTATCTTATTTAATTGATAATCAATTATTTATTATTTTTGAAATCCACTCCTATGAATAGAATCACTGCCGGGGATGTAAAGCAATACCCAGAATTTAAGGATCAAAACGACGAGCAACTAAACGCCATTGTTGAGCTCATCCAATGCTACAACAATGTAGTGTATCAATTGGCTATGGGGCTGGAAAAGACTGATACAGCTTCCGGGAAATTAATTGAAATAACCACTATTAAAACACAGGCTGCATAAATACATCTATATGACCAACGCTGTTTTATTTGAAAGTTTTGCAAAAGGAAAAGCATCGCAACAAAGCCGGAGTAATAATTGTGTTGTTTACACCCGTGTATCAACCAAAGAACAGGCCGATAACAATATGAGCCTTGAAACGCAACGAAAACACTGTGAACAGTTCGCTATAAAGAATGGCTACAATATCCAGGGATACTTTGGCGGCACTTACGAAAGTGCCAAAACAGATGAACGGAAAGAGTTCAACAGAATGCTGTCTTTCGTAAAAAAGAGCAAAGAAAAAATTGCTCATATCATCGTATATAGTGTTGACCGCTTCAGCAGATCGGGAGCCAACGCCATCTACATTACTGAACAATTGAAGAAACAGGGAATATTGTTGCATTCAGTAAGTCAGCCTACTGATATTACCACGCCAAGCGGCAATCTTCAACAGAACATCCAGTTTATTTTCAGTGAATACGACAATCAGCTACGCCGACAGAAATGTATGGCAGGCGTAAAAGAAATGCTGCTGCGTGGCGACTGGCCAACCATGCCACCAATGGGCTATTCGATTATAAGAGAAAACGGCGTTAGAAAAATTGTGGTCAATGAAAAAGGGAAATTGCTGAGGAAAGCGTTTATCTGGAAAGCCAATGAAAGAATAACGAACGAAGAGATTTGCAAAAGGCTCGAAGCGCTTGGATTAAAGTTGGCCGATCAAAGGCTCTCGGATATGTTCCGCAATCCATTCTATTGCGGTTTAATGGTACATAATATGCTGGATGGGCAGGTAATAAAAGGGAATCATGAAAAAATGGTTTCGGAAGAAATATTTCTGAAAGCTAATAATGCATTACCGCATCATAAAGACGGCATCAGAATACTGCATGAGCGAGAAGAAGCACCGCTTAAACGATTCCTGAAATGTGATCAATGCAAGCAGTTTTATACAGCTTACAGGAAAAAGGAAAAGCATTGGTATTATAAGTGCAACACGAAGGGCTGTAACTGCAACCTGAATGCGTCGCAATTACATGCTGATTTCAAATACATGTTGAAGGACTTGTCGCTCACTGTTTCTCCCGGCATTGAAAACCTCATCAAACAGGACATGGAAGCTTTGTATTCAGAAAGCGGTAAGGACGGCAATGAGCAGCGATCAATCGTCAGCAGAAATTTAACTGAGCTTACCAATAAGATTGCAAGGCTGCATGAGAAGTTTATCGATGGAGATATAGACCGGGAAACCTATTGGCAAATGAAGGGCAAATTTGAAGGGGAGCGGGAAAAGGTCGAACTCCAGCTGACAAAGATGGGTAAAGGGTTATCGAACTTGCAAAAATGCCTGGATCTGGCAATGGAATTTTCGTCAAACCTCCCGTCACTGTGGGATTTGAGCGATTATGCCAACAAACAAAGGATCCAATATCTGATCTTTCCGGAGGGAATTTATGTTGATAAAGAAACCAGGGATTATCGAACTCCGAAAGTAAATTCGGTATGCCTCTATCTGGCACGTCTGAAGCGGGTTTTAGCGGAAAATGAAAGCGGGAAAACCAACACGAATGTCAATTTTCCCGCTTCTGTGGTGTGGGGCGG
>CALLZY010000192.1 GCA_937858715.1 uncultured Chitinophagaceae bacterium
GCCTCTGTCAGGTCAACCCCGGTTTGGTTAGCTAAGCAGATAAGTACCCACAACACATCCGCCATTTCATCACCAAGGTCTTTGCCTTTGTCGCTTTCCTTATAACTCTGGTCGCCATATTTACGGGCCATCAGGCGGGCCAGTTCGCCTACTTCTTCAGTAAGAATAGCCATATTGGTCAGTTCGCTGAAATAACGGACACCCACTGTCTTTATCCATTCGTCAACCTGCTGCTGTGCCTGTGCAATAGTCATAACAAAACTTTTTGAAACTGTACTGCAAGATAGCATGATTCTTGCCGTTTTTCATGTACCAGCCTTTCTGCCTGCGGGACAACTTTCAAACAAAATAATAGTACACTATGATGAAATCTGCAAAGAGGCTGGTAATGATTGTTTTTATGGCGGTAATGTTTTTTACAGCGCAGGGACAAGGCTCTCAAAAGCAAAACCGGCCATACAAGATATCAAACTACGGCAGGCAGTTTACAGTAAAAAGTACAAAATCTATTCAGCACATCATGGTTTGGACAACGGACGGGCACCGGATTGTGGAGCAAAAAGACATCAACAGTAAGGATGCAAAAGTGGAAATACCTGTGTACCGGAAAGCATATTTTATAATGATATACATGGCCGATGGGAAATCTTATTCGGAGAAAATCGGGGTTAACACCAATTAACCTATTCCCTGCTTTTTGTATCAATAATAATTGTGACCGGCCCGTCGTTAACCAATTCTACTTTCATTTCAGCACCGAAAACCCCGGTCTTCGCCGGTTTACCAAGGTCAGCATTTAACTGCTGAATCATTTTCTCATATATAGGAATAGCCACATCGGGCTTACTGGCTTTAATGTACGAAGGCCGGTTACCTTTTTTAGTTAAAGCTTGCAATGTAAACTGGCTTACCAGGATGATTTCTCCGTTTTGGTCTTTTACTGATTCATTCATCACTCCGGCAATGTCATCAAAAATGCGCAGGTTTACTATCTTGCTGCTCAGCCATGCAATATCCTCTTCATTGTCGGCATCTTCAATTCCTATTAAAACCAGGAGGCCTTTTCCAATTTGTGAATAGATTTTACCCTCAATGGTTACACTTGCACTTACTACCCGCTGAATTACTGCCCGCATAGTGGTTGTCTGTTACTGATTACAGATAATTGGTTACAGCATAAAGATAGCTGCTTTACCTAAACGATATTACCTTTGAGTCTTTCACCAGTAACGAGCAACTTGTAGCCAGCAACATGATTAATGTAAGCAACGAAATATCATTCCAAACAACCCGCAGTGGTGGCAAGGGCGGCCAGAATGTAAACAAAGTGGAAACCGCTGTTATCGCTTCATTTCATATTGAAACCTCGGCCCTGCTTACGGCTGAACAAAAGGAGTTACTAAAAGAAAAACTGAGCAACCGTATTAACGCCGAAGGTTATTTGCAGGTAAAGGCACAGGCGTATCGCACCCAGCTTTCCAACAAAGAAGATGCTGTTAAGAAGATATCCGAACTGATTACAAAAGCCCTCCAAAAAAAGAAGCCCCGCATAGCCACTAAGGCCAGCAAGGCTTCTAAAGAAAAAAGGTTGGATTGGAAAAAAAGAAATGCCGAAGTAAAATCGGGCAGGCAAAAACTAAAACCTGGCGATTACTGAACCGGAACCCTTTTTCCCCTCAATGCTTCTAATATTTTCTTCTGATTTTCAATATCCTTTTGTGTATCGTCTTGTTCTTTCCTGTTCTTAGACAGTTTCTTTTCCAGGTCTGACTCATCATCTTTCAATCCACGCAACTTCTTTTCGGCTTTAGACACTGTTTCCTCCTGATCCTTTATCTGCAGTTCGAGGTTGGCTGCCTCCACATCAGGTTTCAGACTGTTTAAAAAAGCTTTGGCCTTTGCCACATCTTCAGCCGTCATGCCGGGCTTGGCGTTGTTACCATCTTTAAGCATCACCATATAAATAATACATTCATCTTTTGTTTTGCGTCCTTTTGGTTCCACTTTAAAAAGGTAATCCATGCTGGCGGAACTTACCTCTGTAATAAAGGCGGACTTGAAAATGAAAAAACCCTTATCCTTATTAAAGAGGCCCTTTTCTTCTTTTGCCTTGTATCCCAATTTTTCCATTTTACCGTTAATCGCATTTTCTGCGGCTTCGGGGGTATATGGGTAGTCAATCATAAAAGCATCCTGCTTTTTCTTATCATATTCAATAGTACCCTCATAGCCTTGCGCTGAAACAAGATGAGAAAGACCGGACAGAATAACCAGTGTAAAAAACAACTTCTTCATACATTATATAATTTGAGAATAAAGATACATTATGTGTGAAAAGCGTTGCAATTCTCTTAAAATATTACCTGCGAAATAGGCCAATTCGTATTTTGACGGGTTAAAAGTTACTTTTGCCCCGATAAAATAAATCCTAAACCATTGAGCGAAATAAAAAAACTGGCAGGACAAACGATGTGGTATGGTGTTCCTACCATTGCAAGCCGGTTTTTAGGATATCTCATGAATTTATCGCTGCCCTTTGTTTTTTCGCAGGCCAAGGTAACAGCCGATCTTACCCAGGTTTATGCCATTATCCCTTTCCTCAACGTGGTTTTTACTTACGGGATGGAAACGGCCTATTTCAGGTTTTCGCAAACGGATGACCGGAAAAGGCTTTATAATACTCTTTCCATTTCCATTTTTGTTACAACTGCCATTTTTATAGTTGCTTTGCTTTTCTCCCGTTCATCAATTGCTTTAGCCGCCGGTCTTGAACGGCACCCGCAGTATGTAACATGGATGTGCTGGATAATTCTGCTTGATACACTGGCAACTCTGCCCTTTGCAAAACTGCGGCAGGAAGGAAGGCCAAGAAAATATGCTTTCGTCCGGGTTGCCGGCATTATTGTAAACATTCTGGTTGTTATTTTTTTTCTTGGAATCATTCCCCGATACACCAGTTCACATCCAAATAGTTTTATTGCTTCTTTCTACAACAAACAAGACCCTATCAGTTTTTACCTGTTGGGCAATGTTTGCGGAAGCCTAACTACTTTTCTTCTGTTATGGAGTGAGTTTAAAGGATTGCAGTTTGTATTTGATAAAGTGCTGTGGAAAAAAGTGATGAAATACAGTTATCCGCTGGTGATTGTGGGCCTCGGTGGTATGGTTAATGATATGCTCAGCCGGCTAACATACAGGCATATAATAGATGTATCTCCCGAGCAGGCAGACAAGGAACTTGGAATTTTTGGAAACTTATACAGGCTGGCAGTTCTTGTAACCGTTATGATTCAGGCCTTCCGCATGGCGGCAGAACCCTTTTTCTTCAACAGATCAAGGCAAGAGGATGCCCCAAAAACCTACGCAAGGGTGATGAAGTTTTTTGTTATTGCCAGTTGTTTTATGTTTCTGTTCATCGGTCTTTACCGTGATGTGCTGGAGTGGGTGATTACTCTGAAATCAAAAGAATGGGGCGAAGGCATTTATATTGTTCCCATTCTGGCCCTTGGCAATATTTTTCTTGGCATCTATTACAACCTTAGCATTTGGTACAAACTTACCAACCGGAATATGACCGGCGCATGGATTACATTGGGCGGGGCAGCAATAACCATTCTGCTGAATATCCTGCTTGTTCCCTCGCTGCACTATCTTGGTGCGGCACTGGCCACATTCATCTGCTACCTGTTTATGATGATTGTGAGCTATACCCTTGGACAGAAATATTATCCTGTGCCCTACGCAAAGAAAAAACTGCTTGCCTATCTTGGTTTCGTACTGTTATTATATGGCCTGCACCGTGGGTTGGTCTATCTATGGGCAAATATGTGGTTCAGCATAGGCACCGCTACGGCCTTGCTACTGTTCTTTACATGGTTTGTAATGCAGATTGAAAAGAAAGAACTGATGAAAATTCCTGTTATTAATAAATTCATCCGGTGATTTTCACAAACGGATTATTTTTCTTCTCAAAACCAATTGTCGTGGCTGGCCCATGACCGGAATATACCTTCGTTTCATCAGGCAGGGTGAACAGCTGGGTGTGAATACTATTTGCCAGTGTTTCAAAACTGCCTCCCGGCAAATCTGTCCGCCCTACGCTGCCCTGGAAAAGCACATCACCACCAATTACAAAACCACCTTCCTTACTGTAGAACGACACACTACCTGGCGAATGACCGGGAGTAAAGCGGGTTTCCAGCTCATCTTCGCCAACCTTTATAGCTTTTCCTTCGTTTAAATAAACCAACGGGCCATCGTAATTGTCAAAGGGAAGTTGCCACATTTGTCCGCTTTGGGGGGCGAAGTCGAGTACGGGTTTTTCCATTTGGTGAAGATGCAGCGGCAAGCCCCATGTGTCATGCACATATTTATTGCCGAACACATGGTCAAGATGGCAGTGTGTATTTAACAACAAGACAGGAATTAGTCCTGCCTGTTCGATTTCCGCTTTTAGTTCCTCCCTTTCTTCAGGAAAATAACAGCCGGGATCAATAATGCAGCACTGGCCTTTTTCGTTATACAAAACATAGGTATTCTCCTGAACAGGGTTAAAAACGAATGACTTAACATTTAACATGGATGGATTTTCGTATTTTTATTTCATACAATAATTAACTGGTTTCTCCACTTTGGAGAAATAAAGATAATTGAAACTGAAAAAGTGATTATGAAGAAAGTATTCAGCCTGATAACAACCGGAATTTTTTTGTTTGCTATAACGGCAACTGCACAGGTAAACACTGTTGAATTTGGTAAAAACCGTATCCAGTATCAGAAATTCAAGTGGAAATATTACCAGACAGAAAACTTCAGTGCTTATTTCAGTCAGGATGGTTTGGGGCTTGGTAAATATGCTGCACAGGTTGCCGAACTTGAACTTCCCTCTATCGAAGAATTTGTTGAATATGGACTTCAGCGCCGGATTAATCTTGTTGTTTACAACAATTACGATGAAATGCAACAGTCTAACATCGGGCTGGGAATTGACTGGCAACAAACCGGCGGGTTAACCAAACTGGTAAACAATAAGATGGTGGTTTACTACGATGGCAATCATGATAACCTGCGCAGGCAAATCCGCCAGGGGATTGCAAAGGTTCTGGTCGAAAACCTGTTATTCGGTGATGACCTTGGAGAAATTGCCGCCAACCAGGCATTGCTTGACCTGCCCAAGTGGCTTACTGACGGCTACATTTCTTACGCTGCTGAAAACTGGAACACCACACTTGATGATGATCTGAGGGGCGTAATGCTTGCCGGAGAGTATAAAAATTTCTACCAGTTTGCATTTGAAAAACCTGATTTGGCCGGTCATTCTTTCTGGAAATATATTGCAGACAAATACGGTAAAAACAAGACCACCTATTTTCTGTACCTGGCAAGGGTGTACCGCAACCTGAATAATGCTTCTAATAAAATTGCAAAAAAGAAATTCAAGAAAGTACTTGCAGATTTTATGGTGGATATGCAGGATGTCTATTTCAAAGACATCCGCGGCAGGCGCAATACTCCCAGGGGCCAGCTCTCCATCGCAGAAGACATCAGTGCTAAAAAAGATTTCATCCGTTTCAATGCCAACCCGGTTCCCCGCAGCTTTACTTATGCCCTGGTTGAATTCAAACAAGGACGTTATGAGGTGGTGCTTATGGAAAACTTTGTGAACAAAAAAGTGTTGTTGAAACTTGGGGTTCGCAGCCGTGAAGAAATGAAGCATCCCAATTATCCATTGCTTGCCTGGGATGGTAAAGGGACAAGGCTGGCCGTACTCTATAACGAAGAAGGCAAAACCAAGTTCTTTGTGTATGATTTGGTAAACAGGGTTAAGTTATGGAAACATGAGATAGACAAGTTTGACCAGATACAGGACATGAAATATATGCTGGACAATAATACTCTGGTGCTAAGTGCTGTGAGAAGTGGCCAATCCGACATTTATGTTTACAAAATTGACAAACAGAGTTTTGACCAGATTACGAATGATGTGTATGATGATTTAGACCCGTCATTTGTGGCTTTTCCAAACAAAACAGGCATACTTTATTCCAGTAACCGGCCTTCGGCACAAGCAGCCAGCAGTGATGATTCATTGCCCGGCAAACGGTTTAATATTTACCTTGTTGATAACTGGAATAAGTCAGAAACTAAACAAATTTCAAAACTTTCTAACCTGAAATACGGAAATGCCCGTTATCCATCACAATACAACACTTCTCACTTCACCTTTATAAGCGACGAAAACGGTATCAATAACCGCTATGCAGGCTTCTTTACAACAGAAAGGGCCGGATTAGACACATTGGTGTTCATTGGTGATGAAATGCTCCGCAATCCTGCCCGGCAAGATGTGGACAGCCTGCTGAAGGAGTGGGGTAAAAATGATATTGACTCCGTAGGATATGTATCCGTAACGCTTGATTCATCATATGTTTTTCCGCTTAGCAATTATCAAAGCAGTATGCTGGAAACAAGAACCGCAGGCGATAATCAGCAAGTGAGTGAAGTGGTAAAACTTGGTGACACAAAGTTGTTGTACAGGCTCAAAGTGGACGAAACCACATTACGCCGCCGTAATGTAAATGCCAAGCCTACTGAGTATTTCCGCAAGCTGATCGAAGAAGAAAAGAAAGCCCAGAGAAAAGAAGCTATGCCACAGGTTAAGAACGACACCCTGACTAAAAAGCAGGATGACTTCTTTAACAGCGAATTCAAAGATGACAAAACAGAGAACAATCAAACCGGTCAGCCCCAGCCCGAGGCAAAAGAAACTGTTCTGGGCAAAGCAAAGGTTTTCGAATACAGGCCGGCAAAATTTTTTACAGACTATGCTGTTGCCGGATTTAACAATAACGTACTGGTGACAAGATTCCAGCCTTACGCAGGTGGTGCAGGTCCTATTCAACTGAGCAACAATGATGCTTTCAATGGCATGATCAGGATGGGTATATCAGACTTGTTTGAAGACTGGAAAATTTCAGGAGGCATTCGCCTAAGCCCCAACCTGAACAATAACGAATACATAATAACGGGGCAATACCTGAAACGCCGTATAGACTATGGACTTACCTATTACAGAAATGTCACTAAATATTCACAAACACTAACTGACCCAAGTGGCATTCCTTTAACCGATATTACTTCAAAGGTTTATTCAAACCTTTACCAGGCTACCATTAGCTATCCCTTCAATAAGGTTAGAAGTCTGCGGATGAACGTAGGCATCAGGAGCGATAAAGAAGTTGTACATGGTAATGACTGGGTGCCTGAAACGCTGACTTATCCCGATTTCAAACAAACATATGGGCTGGCACATCTTGAATTTGTACATGATGATGCCATCACTCCGGCAATGAATATCTGGAACGGCTTCAGGGGAAAAATATACATTGACGTCAATGCCCGGATTAAATCAAGTGCAGCTCCCGGCGGTGCCGATCATCCAACTATTTTTAATGCAGGTTTCGATGCCAGGCATTACCTGCCTATCTACCGAAACATTATTTGGGCAGTTCGTGGTGCAGCAGACTTTTCATGGGGTAATGAAAAAATGATTTATTACCTGGGTGGCGTTGATAACTGGCTGATGTTCGGAAGCAACCAGAAAGTCAACTCCGATGGGTCAATCAAGTACAGGTATTTCAATGAATCGAACACACCTGCACAGGATGTCGAATATACTTACCAGTCTCTTGCAGTTAATCTTCGTGGTTTCTTGCAAAATGTTGCCAGCGGTAATAATGCGATGGTAATAAACAGTGAAATCAGAGTACCCGTTTTCTCAACATTTTTTAATAAACCTATTAACAATGCCTTCTTGCGCAATTTTCAGCTGGTTCAGTTTGTAGATTTAGGTACAGCCTGGAACGGAGCATATAACAAACTTGAAAGACCGGGAGTATTTTACAGCCAGGCCGGAAATCCTGTTGCTGTGAAAATAAAAGCAGGAGGTGTTGGTCCTTTTGCCGGCGGCTATGGTTTTGGCGCCAGAAGTATGCTGCTTGGCTACTTCCTGCGTTTTGACGCCGGCTGGGAAATGAACGGTTTCTTTAAAGGTAAGCCGAAACTATACCTGGCGATGGGTCTTGATTTTTAATAAAATGTTATCACAGTATAATAAAGCCTCCAAATTGGAGGCTTTATTATTGAATCTGAATAATTTTTCCAACTCATCAGAATGCGCCCATTATTCTTCTTACCAATCTAATCTTTTCGAGAAATACATGATTACTGCCAATGCCACAAACAAACCAATACTTCCCATCAGCAAAGCATAATCCTGCAGTTGTATGATGCTGAAAACATAGCCATACACCACTGTTAGCACAAAACTGATGAACAGGGCAAGTTTTGCAGATTTGAGTATGCTGCCTGTGTACCAGGCGACAAGACCAATAGTGGCAATTCCGGCAATAAGATATGCCAGGTTATAACCTGTGTATTCAGATATAGAAAGCAATAAGGTATAAAACAGCACAAGGGCAAGTCCTGCCAGACCATACTGCACTAAATGCAATGGTTTCCTATAAATGGATTCAACAAGAAAGAATGCAGCAAATGTAAGTACAATACAAAGCAGTGCATATTTAACTGACCGTTCTGTTTTATCATAACTGTCAACCGGTATCAGCAGGTCGGCGCCTACCTGTGCAGCAGAAAAATTGAACAACCCAGTCGTTGAAACCTGCGGCATAGCCCGGTTCATATACCGCCACACAGCCACAAAACCACTGTCCTTTACTTCCCTGGTATCAGGCAACTTAACTCCGGTGAAACTTGGGTTTGGCCACGAAGATTTCATCTCAATTTTATTCTCCCTTGCAGCGGCAGTAAATAATAATTGGCCGGAGCCATTTAAAGAAAACTTCATACTGAACCTTATTTGCTTTCCCGCAGACTCGGTGTTAAGCGGAACTGTCGTAACTAATGCATCCTGCATGGGTGTTTGTCCGGAAGCCTGCGGGTTAAGCACCATCAAACTGTCATTCCAGTTAATTCTTACATCTTCATTTATTCCCTTTAACTGATCCTGCACTTTAAAAAGCAGTAAAGCGTCGTTCCAAATGATATTTTCCGGAGCAACATTCAATTTTTCCCATGGCACATTATTATATGTACCCGAAAGGCTCAGGTCTGTCCGGTAAACAGCAACCTCATAAATACCTCTTTTCCGCTTTTCAGGATACACAACGGAGTTTATATCCATCTTATCAGCCATGAAATAAGCTGTTTGCCGCATCCAGGACTGCTGTCCTCTTTCATCTGTTATTGGCACCCGGTAAGGCAGCATAAGCACCGGGCCAGTAACCACCTGCTTATCGGCCCACTTGCTGCTGATGTCAGCAATTGCTTCTTTTTGTCTTCCCTCCCGTTCCTTAACTATATTCATGATAAAATAAGTGGGAATCCACAATAACAAAGCCATTACAAAAATGATGATTGCCTTAATAAATAACTTGCCCTTGTCCCAGATGGGTGAAGAGCCTTTGATAGTTTCAAAAGTTTCCATCGTCTGTTTTTTTATAGATTAGATTGAAGAATTGCTTGCAGCGAAGTGTGAGTATTATAAACGCAGCTAAATAAGCAGGCCAGAAATTTAGCAGCACATCAGGAGAAATAGCCTCAAACGGAAATACAATCAGAGCCAATACAACATTGGCCACAATAGAACCAATAACAGTCATGTACCATACGATTAGCTTTTCAAATTCAGAAAAGCTTAATTCAATTATTACCGGCAAAAGAAACCATGCAATAAATAAAGACGGCGAGCCTGCTACAATACCAAAAAATAACAAAGCAATGTACTCCCCAAACCTTACGTAATAAAAATCATCACCAGTGCCATGAAATAACGAGATAACTAACAAAACAGTAACCAGAGAAAAAATGCTTAAACCCCAGCTATTCAGTGTGTGCAAGAAGAGTTTCATATTAATTCAATTTAAAAAAAAGTACTTTGTATTTCAAAGTATAAGTACAAAAAAATTTTACCTAATCCCCTTAATCATATTTTCGAGTGCTGCCACATGGTCGGTAAAAGCCTTCTCTCCTGTCCTCGTAATAGAATAGGTAGTATTGGTTTTTCGTCCAATAAAACCCTTATGTACTTTAATAAACCCGTTTTCCTCCAGTGTTACCAAATGCGTAGCCAAATTACCATCGGTAACTTCCAGCAATTGCTTTAAACCGTTAAAACTGATTTCCTCATTCACCATCAGTACACTCATCACACCAAGGCGGATGCGGTTATCAAAAATTTTATTTAAACCAGTTATCGGATTCTTCATATCCCATTTCCCCAAAGGAATTTTAATACTTAGCAGATTTATTTCTCGTATTTATACCACATAACCACTCCATAAATAATATGCAGCACACCAAACCCAATTGCCCAGAACCAAAGGCCGTAACCGATGAAAAACATATTAAGAATGCCCAGCACAATTTCGCAATACCCAAGATAACGGATATCTGACAAAGTATATTTACTGGCATTCACCAGGGCCAATCCGTAAAATATTAGGCTTGCAGGTGCCACAAACATCCACACATCATAACGAAGCATTCCCAGTATGAAGGCGGCTCCGGTAAGTAGCGGCAACATCATATTCCAGGCCAATCTACGGGAAGTATGGTCCCACATCGGCACACCCTGTTTCTTTGCTTTGCGCCAGGTAAAATAATAAGAAGATGCAAATGCAATCACAAATACAACTACAGCCACTCCAAGCAACCTAAGTTTCAGTTTGCTGAAATCATCACCGGAAAAATATCCGCCGCTGTTATAGGTTCCGTAATAATTCTTCAAAATACCGTTACCTGCTATGGCACCAGCAATAGCACACACTCCGGCGGCCACACCACTCAGGCCGCTCAGCGAAAGAAAACGGCTCGACCGCTCCATAATGCGGCGTATGTCTTTTATATCCTGTAAACTCCCGGAAGGTTGAATATGAGCATCCATAAAAAGCACTTTGAAATACAAAGTAAGATAGTTTTTCCAATATCTGCAAATAAACTTTTGTGCAATACCTTTTGTCTTAATACGATTTTAACAATAGCTATACAGTTTTCTGATTGTACATTTACAGCGTTATGCTTTCACAATACAGGAAGAAACTCTGGGTACTCCCTCTTTTATTATTAGCTTCTCTCAGCTCAACATCACAGGTTTGGGTAATTAAAGGCCGCATAACCGACAAACAAACTGACGAACCCGTCCCTTTCGCTTCTGTAATACAGGTAAAAACATCTTCCGGCACCTACAGCGATTCAGCCGGCAAATTTTTCTTAAGAATATCAAAACAATTGCCCGATGACAGTCTTGCCATTACCTGCACAGGCTATCGCCCCCTTTACATACAGCTAAACAAACTCACTGACACTTCCCTTATTAACATAAAACTGGAACAAGCCTCTTTTATGGAAAGTGCCATTGTTAAAGTAAAGGTGAACAAAGGCCTGCTGGTTTGGAAGAAAATTGTTCAGCATAAGGAAAAAAATAATCCTTACCGCTTCGACAACTTTTCTTATGAACTTTATAATAAGCTGGAAATTGACTTAAAAAACCTGAACCTCAAAAAAGTTGGCAGTTTCAAACCCTTTAAACCGGTAACCGACCTGATAAATCAAAACATTGATTCTTCAGAAGGAAATAAATACCTGCCCGCCTATTTAACAGAAGTTATCTCAGATTATTATTACCAAAAGAATCCAAAACGAAGAAGAGAAATAATAAAGGCTGCAAACACAAACGGTGTAAAAAATGAAAGCTTTCTTAAATTCCTTGGAGGAACTGACCAGGTAGTAAACGTATATAACAACTTCATCCCGGTATTCGACAAGCAGTTTGTTAGCCCGGCCAGCGACAATGGCGATTACTATTATAACTACAAAATAATTGATACGCAGATAGTTTCATCCCAACGCTTTTTCCATCTTGTTTTTACACCCAGAAGAAAAGGCGGTGACATGTTTGAAGGAGACTGCTGGGTGCATGCCGGCACTTATGCTATTCAAAAAATGAACCTGCGGATTAGCAAAGAAGCTGATATAAACTTTGTAGAAAACCTGAGCCTTATACAGGAATACAAACTCTTTAACGACAGTACCTGGTTCTTGCATAAAGACAAATTCGTTGTCAATGTATCTCCTGCAGGGAAAGAGAGTATTGGCTTTATCGGCCGAAAGACAACAACTTATGCTAACATCGTTATAAACGACAGCTCTGTTACAGCCGAACTGGAGAAAAATAAAAAGAACGAAGAAATAATCACACTGCAAACTGCCACAGAAAAAAGCAGGGAATACTGGGAACAGGAGCGACATGAGCCGCTTAACAAAACAGAATCGGGTATTGTGCGGATGATTGACACACTGACTACGGCACCCGCTTTTCAACGATTTACCAAAACAATTACATTCATCGGAACCGGATATAAAGATGTTGGCAATTACGAGATTGGTCCATGGATGAACTGGGTTTCTTCAAATGGCTGGGAAGGATTAAGGGTGCGGTTTGACCTGGGTACCAACAAATACTTCAACAGAAAGATAAAACTCCACAGCTACCTTGCATATGGCTTTGGTGATAAGAAACTGAAGGGAATGGCAGAAGCCTTTTACCTGCCTAAGAAAGACCCAAGAATGTTTCTATATGCATCTTACACCAACGACCTCGACTGGGGCCAAAACTACTATGGCGAAGTATCGCAGGATAATGTATTCTCGCTTGCCATTCGCAAAAATGGGATCCCTGTCAAGAATATGAAAGTTGAAGAAAAGCGGTTTGAAGTATTTGGCGAAGTGCTTCCATGGATGTCAAATAAAATAACCGTTTT
>CALLZY010000193.1 GCA_937858715.1 uncultured Chitinophagaceae bacterium
ACCTTGTTGCGTGTCGCCACGCAAGATTTACCATTCTGATGCGTGGAGAATGCACCGGAAATTAATAGAAATATTAACCGCAAAGACCGCTGAGTTTTGCGCAAAGTACGCATGAGGGAGTTTGTGATTTTGACGTTCTTCCAAATCAGCCGGGAGACCTTGTTGCGTGTCGCCACGCAAGATTTACCATTCTGATGCGTGGAGAATGCACCGGGAATTAATAGAAATATTAACCGCAAAGACCGCTGAGTTTTGCGCAAAGGACGCATGAGGGAGTTTGTGATTTTGATGTTCTTCCAAATCAGCCGGGAAACCTTGTTGCGTGTCGCCACGCAACATTTACCGTTCCGATGTGTGGAAACAGTTGCCGGGCATTCTGGTAAAAAGCTGTATATTCAATATATGAAAAGAATTGCAAGATTCTTGCTTGATGTACTTACCGCTTCATTCATCGTTTCTGTTATCGGACTGCTTATCGGATTAACAGGCAATGGACAAAACCCTGTAACAAAACTCATGGGCTCTGTTGGAATAATTGGCCTCTTTATCTGCATCAAACTTATCATCCTTCATGTAGTGGTTGTATTAATTGCCTCTATAAGCAATTCGAGACAATGATAAAATGGTGAGAACTTCGTCTGCTGCTTGTTTTGCAATGCAACGAAAGGCGCTGTGCCCCGCCTTGATTGTGTTTATTGTAATTAGTGTTTTAAAGTACGGCGGAGCAAGGCGCTGGGCGGTCGCTTTGGTTTGGTGGTAAGGAGATGTACCTTGATAAACAGCCAATGTCCTCGCCGAAACACAAATCAACACTGTGAGACATGGCGGGAAACGGATATCAGGCACGGCAGAGAGATGGAGACGATGGCGGGAAAAAAATTTTAGTTGTATTGTATGCGCAGCCTTGTTGCTTGTCCCCCACGCAATGCTTTTATTTTTCAACGTTCCGATGGTGGGGGCACAATAGGGGCTTTGGCTTATTTGCAGACACGAAGCAGGGCGGTGGGCTCCTTTTAAAAGTGTTTAATAAATACTACTAAGTAAGAGTTTGGCATTCACCACCATAAAAACCAACTCCCGTACGTTTTTTGTTTGGTCGCAGATAATTTTCAAACTAACCTGCTTGTCTTCCACTTTCATATACTGCACTTCAAATTTGCTGGGCTCAGTTATATATCCCGATAGTTTTTCCATAAGACCGCTGCAATAAACTTTATCCGTGGCAACGGCGGGGTTACAGGCTTCAGCCCTGTTCTTACGTTTAGGATTGTCGGTACCAGTGTAAAGTACCCGGCGGCAAAAACTATCTATTTTATGGTTGTTAGCTAAGCCTATAAGTATTTGTACTTCATTTAAAACAGTTTTGCTGCTGATTGCATTTTTATCAAAAATAAATGGGAGGTTTTCTTTGTACTTAAAATTCCGGCCATTCGTTTTTACACTCATTGTAAAAGCAGTTTCCACATCACCGATATCTATAATTTTATTGGAGGCCTTATCTATGTACAGTACCACATCATCCCAATAGGTTCCATTTGCCTTATACATTACCAGCAATACCCTGTTGCCCGTGCCAATTGCTTCTATGGAATAGACACTGTTTATAACCGCAGTCCCTAAATCAATCTTGCTTTTTTCAATATTCTCAATAAGCTGTTTTACTTTTTTTTCAACCAGTGCCTTTTGAGCAGGGTTCTGCGTTACCAGCATATCAGGTACATAGCGGTTCCAAACCCAAAATATATAATCTTTTGCCATTTTTGTATCATCAGCAGGCTTGGCGGTATTTGTTATTAGTAACGTAATGGCTACCCAAAGAAGCGATTTCATTGTACTTCGTTTATGGGCAAAAGTAGACATAGCTGCACAACATTGAATACCGGATAGCAGGTATTTTTTGTATAGATTTTCATACTCCTCCGCAAAGCCATGCTGTGAGACATGGCAGGAAATAGATGAAATGGGAGACGCTGGAGGGAAAAAATTAGTGTTTTAAAGTACGGCGGTGCAAGGCGCTGAACAGTCGTTTTGGTTTGGTGGTAAGGAGTTGTAACTCCGATAAACCGCCAATGTCCACGCCGAAGCACAAACCAACGCTGTGAGAAATGGTGGGGAACAGATATCAGGCACGGCTGAGAGCTGTAGACGATGCGGGAAAAAATAGAGCAAGAAGTTACATCGTTGCAAACCCCTTTAATACTTCTTTTATTTCAAAGTGATTTCTTTGCAATTCCCGTGCTTCAGCCACAAAGTGTTTTCGATAAAAGTATCTCAATTCGACAATATTATGATATTCATAGACACATTCCATTACAGGCTTTATTATTTGCCCAACAATCTCATCATTTTGTGAAATTTTACATATTTCTTGTACAGGTTTAATAAAGTTCGTAAAAGAATAGAATAAATCTAGTTTATCTTCTGTCTGGCTACTATCCATCCAGGTAGTTCTTATTCTAGCAATTTTGTAAAGTGCCGGAAAGTTTTCAGGATGACTCTTTTCTTTAATCCTTTCATATATCAAATCATCCAATAGATCATTTACTATCTTAATATTCCTCTTGTATTTATTTGAAAAGCCTTCACTCTTCTTCATATAAGCCAGAGAATCCCTGAGAAACCCTTTTTTGACTGCAATGATATAATCTAAACTTGCCCTTAGTTTTCTATAGAGTTCTGTTTTTACTTGAATATCTCCCTTTTTGTTATTGACAAATATCTTATACAAGTCTTTATTGTCAGTATCATTCAAAAAACTCCCACTGAGCCCTATAATATCATCAACTATCAGGCTCTCCTCCCTTTTATTCTTTAGTCTTTTTGAAGTATTTATTAATGACTTTATCTGTAGCTCAACAGGCTTTTCAAGCATTTCTAAATTTTTTAAAAAATATTTCTCCAACTCCAAAAGCCGTTTTCTTTCTTTTCTTGATTCAATCCTTTTTGCAATCACATATCCCAGAATAAATATCAAAATAGTCGTCAACACAGTGAATATCGTATCATATGAAATGCCCAAAAGGGTATTTTTTACATCCTTTTGAGTAAGGATAATTTCTTTCATTTTTGATAATTCAGTAGAGAATAAACTATCATTAATATTAATAACTATTCTGGTAGAGTCTGGCATACCTTATAAAATATTATATAAAGCTATCGTTTTCAAATTCTAAAAAATAATATACTCCACTTCTAATTCCTAAGCTAATGAAAGATCTGAGTTTATAGTCTTTACTTAGCTTTCATTTCCTCATTCCTAAATACCACCACTCCGTCAAACACATCCACCAACACCGGCTTGCTCTTATCAATATCTCCGGCCAGTATGCGTTTGCTTAGCTGGTTTACAATTTCTTTTTGTATCAGCCGCTTCAGCGGTCTTGCGCCAAACTGCGGGTCGAAGCCCTGCTCGGCCAGGAAGTCGAGTGCATAATCGCTGAAGGTCAGTTCTATTCCGCTTTCCCGCACTAATGCAATCAGCTTGTTCAACTGTATGCCCACTATTCCCCTTATCTCTTTGCGCAGCAGCGGCTGGAACATGATGATTTCATCCACCCGGTTCAGGAACTCGGGCCGTATGGTTTGCCGCAGCAGGTTCATTACTTCCACCTTTGCTTTTTCGGTCGCTTCTTCAATATTTCTTTCGTTCACTTTTTCAAACGCATCCATAATGAGGTGGCTGCCGATGTTGCTCGTCATGATGATGATGGTGTTTTTAAAATTCACCACCCGGCCTTTGTTATCGGTAAGGCGGCCATCATCGAGCACCTGCAGCAATACATTCCACACATCGGGGTGTGCTTTTTCTATCTCGTCGAGCAGCACCACACTGTAGGGTTTGCGGCGTACGGCTTCGGTAAGCTGCCCGCCCTCATCGTAACCCACATAACCAGGAGGCGCCCCCACAAGGCGGCTTACAGTGTGCTTTTCCTGGTATTCGCTCATGTCAATCCTCGTCATCATGCTTTCATCATC
>CALLZY010000194.1 GCA_937858715.1 uncultured Chitinophagaceae bacterium
TAACCGCTATCAATAAAACCATTTTTGCCACCAGCAACGACGATCTTCGTCCGGCTATGACGGGAGTGTTCTTTGAGCTGGACAAAAAAGGCCTGCAATGTGTGGCCACCGATGCACACAGGCTTGTTCGCTACAAGAGAACGGATGTGAAGTGTCCTAAATCAGATTCTTTCATTGCTCCCCGCAAGCCACTTACGCTGCTCAAAGCTGCTATCCCTTCAACCGATGAGGAAATAACAGTAAGCTATAACAGCAACCATTTATTTGTAAAACACGGTACCACTCAAATGAGCTGCCGCCTGATAGATGCCCGTTTCCCGGATTACAAAGTGGTAATTCCGGCTGACAACCCTTACAAACTAACCGTTAACAAAAATGATTTTCAAAGTGCCCTGCGCCGGGTAAGTGTATTTAGTAACAAGAGCACCAACCAGGTGGCACTGAACATCAGCGGCAGCGAACTGCAACTGGCTGCACAGGATGTTGACTTCAGCTTTGAAGGAAACGAAAGAATGAAATGCCAGTACACTGGTGAAGACCTTACCATTGCTTTTAATGCCCGCTTCCTGATTGAAATGCTCAACGCTACCGATAGTGATGAGGTGGTTGTTGAACTGTCAACACCTACAAAAGCAGGCATCCTGAAGCCGACCGAAAAAGACGAAAACGAAGAACTGCTGATGCTGGTAATGCCGCTGATGCTGAACCAGTAGTTTTACTGTACTAATACAACCACCTTTTATAAAAGAGGCTGATTTTTCTCAAAAGATCGGTCTCTTTTTCTTTTGGAAAGGATTCTTGTTTAACTTGTGAAGTAGTCTATTATTTTAAGCACGGGCATTGCAACTATGGCACTACACAAGAATTTGAAATGTCCTGCGAATGAATTCACAAAAAAAGATAGATTTCTGATAACAAAAAATGAGCTTTATATCTTTTCGAGAAAAAATTCTTTTATTACATAGGATGGCTTTCTTCTAAAACATATTGTACGATGAAATTTTTCTCATACATATTTATTAAACTGCTTTTAGAGTTGTTTGCTGTGCTTACATGGATAGTAATTTTTGTTGTTTTGTCGTATTTAGGCAGCGATAAGCCTGGCGACAATGGTTTTGGTGTAAATTTATTGTCTTTGTTGTTCTGGGCTATACCCTTTTTTTGTTTTGGGTGGCTTGTGCGTAAGGTACTGAAATTGAAAAGAGATGATTTTCAGGGATTTGTGGTTTTGGCGGGGATGAGAATTGGAATTATTGGGGTTTTCGTTGCTGCTATTGTTTCGACAATTAGTTCCATAGATCCTTTTAATATTATTTCCAAAAACTACGTTGGAATTGAAAATTCTGAGAATCATGAGCATTATTTATATAAATACGATGGAGATCTTTATGAAACAGACGAAACAGATGAAGAAAAAGAGGAGCACAAGAGATTTTATTTGTTTTGGCAAAGCGGATATATTGACGGATTTGACATTGAAAACATTCAATCAGATATGAAGGATAGTACATTTGAATTGTTTTTAATTTCTGGTTTGTTTTATTGGATTGAAAGGGCTCTTCTGTTTATACTAATCTTTTTTTTACCTTATATTCCTGTAATGATTATTATCGCCTTGTTTAGAAAAAAGTTGCCGTACACAAAGTTTTCCGAATTAAGCAAATATTTTGGCGAAAAAAATTTTTTTTAGCCTTAAAAGCCCGGTTAAACACGGACAGCTTCACAACGTCTTGTTGTTTCTACTGTTAAAAGAATAAATACACTAACGGGTTAAATTAAATAACTGAACCCTACTTATGATTTCACGATAATTGTTCTTTGTCTGGGTAGTTTTGTTTTAATCTTAAAACAAAGAGGCATAAAACCCATTATAATTTTTCTTTGATAAAGCTATATTCTAATTTTGAATATCATTTATTTATCAATCTTCTTCACATGAACAATAATTTCTTGTCATTTCTACGGTGGATTGGGTTTCTTCCATGTGCTGTTGCTGCATTTATATTCACTAATTGGATATGTGTTTTTCTGAATTTTAATACGTCTGTGTCTGAGAGTTCTCCAGTGTGGTCAAAATTTGTTACCGGCGTAAGTAGTGCTGCATTTGCCGGGTTTACATACCTATTCATCGGATTAATGATAGTCCCTAAAAGCAAAAAAATAATTGGAGTCGTTTTATTAATCCTTCTACCGGTCCTTCTTTGGATTTTTCAATATTTATATCCCGTTCGTTTAGATCTTTATTTTTGGTTGTTTTGTTGTTCAAGTGTTGGCTCTGCATTTCTTGCTTTTAGTGGTTACATTCAGAATTAACCACAATTAACACATTATAACGAGTCGGTTATTGTCATAAACATTGTTTGTTCGTAAACTCAAGAAACTTTTTAGTATCATAAATATATCAAAATAATTATTTGTTTTAATTCTCCTTTTTTCTCCGGCACATGCGTATTCTGTGGGATATACAGAAGGAATTAGCAATCGTTATTATGGGTCATAAACAGCCAATATCTCATCTTTGGATTTCTTTGATAACGATTATAATCTTAATTCAGCTACCAAAAGATTAGGTACCAATATCGCATCAGCAGCGTTTAATCCCAAATTAATATCATGCTCTGTTAGCTTTACAAATGACTGAAATAAAAGTTGGCGATTTATTTCTTGAATATTATCAAAGGCAAACAAGAAAATTAAATACACGTCAATGTTAAGCGCTGTTGTTTGTATTTCGCCTGCATATATTGAATTTTCAAAACAAGTAATAAATAATGGCTGTGCTATGTCTTGGGGGCAAGCGTTCTTTAAGGTTTTGAAAAGCAATTCCAAATTCTCCATATATTCAACTTTATCCCTTGCTTGTAAATAAGCATTTTTTGTCGCGACAAATAAATTTCGTGTTTCTTTAAGTTGAGCTTCATTCCTCGTTGAAAGAATCCTGATAATCTTGGCATATACAAGTAAAGCAAAAAGAATGAATTCCTTATCCGAGACATTGCTATCTCTTGAAAGAAGTTCTATATGGGGATGATTACCACGGTGTATAATAATTTCAAACAGTTTCTTTTTGCGGCTTAGATAACCAGAGCTAATCTTTTTATTGTCCAATAACCTTTGCAAATTAAAGGATTTATAAAATTTTATAAACAAAAACAAGTGCTTAATCAACGCCAGCATAGAAAAACTCAAGAGAACGAGTAGTGCAGATTTCCAAAAACCTTCTATTCCCCACTCAGGAAAACCAATGAAATATAGAATTGATAGTAATAATACCACTACGGCCGGAAAAATAATGAACTCTTTTAAAAGTCTCATTATGTAAGTGTCTTTCATAATAAATGGGGGGCTTTTTACTAGTTTGATAGAGTTTTAATTGATGGGATAATGCTGCAAAAATTCGGCACGTTTTCTTCTATAAATGAAATTAACTCTAATTTATATTGCCTATTTTCAACTAATATTTCAAATAAATCATTGGCGTCAAATTTTAAATTATATTCTTCTGGGAGATATTCCTTTACTTCATTTTCATTCGCTTTAATGTATTTAACAGATCGCCATTCTCTTTCTTCATAAAGTATTTTATTTTTAATTCCCCTAAAATCGTCTTGATAAATTCGCATGTATGAGTCTCTCAATTCAAGTTCATTAATCAAGTCGTTTATTTGTGTTAATAACGGGGAAATCCAATCGTTAAATATTTCAGTTATGCATACGCTTCCATACTTTTCTTTTTTAGCCTGAAATCTATCAGAGATTCCATCAAGAAATGTTTGCAATTCGAAGTTGGAGACCTCATCTTCAATTCTGTCTTTTTTAAACTTGCCTTTTTTTCTGGCCTCAATAAAATTAACTATTGTTAAAAAATCTCCAATAGTATCGTTTCCCGTAAAAGCGGTTCGCATGTCATTTTTTAACTGTACATATTTTGAATTACAGCCGGGAGATTCTCTGTGAACATATCTTAAAGGAGAAACCCCATTTTTGACACCCCATTCCTTTTTAAGCGAAAGTGCATTTTCTCCAAAAACCTCTTTATGAAAACTGCTTTGTTCGGGCAAAATATCACAAAAAGAAACAATATAGTTTTCCTGTTGATAATTACCATATGGTAACGTTTCTACGTTTTTTGAATGCCTAAAACCCGATTTAAGTATATTTTTTATTGCCTCGAAGTTCTTTGTATATGAATATAAATATTCGGAACTGAGTCTATGGTTCATCATTTTTTCTTTGATGTTATTACCAATCGTTTCTTGCGAATTGAAAAATTTGACTGCTATTTTTTCTTTTTATTTTTAAAAATTTCGGCAACTGCAGAAAGAATCAAAAAAGCTGCAACTATTACATCTACAATGTTCCAAACTGTTCTTCCAAGTGATATTTTTATGAACGGCTGAAACAGAATTGCCAGAGCAATAAAAGTTGTCTGCAAGTATATGCTTTTTGAACTATCAATTGCCAAAAGAACAAACACCACTGTGGCAATATATCTTACAAGCTGATAAAAGCCGTAGGGCATTTTCAATAAACACAACAGCAATAGAATTGAAAGGGCAAGTCGCAAAAAAACACCAGCTAACACAGGTGCCTGTTCGTTATTCTGGGTGCTTAGCATATTACTTTTTTTACTTAGAAATAGGATATACGACTTCCGTTGCCACAAAATCTTTTATGCGATCTTCGAATTCATTTTTTATCGTTTGCGGCAACAATTCGCTGTATTTAATATCGAAAGAAAATTTTTGACGGTTATCCACATTCTCAGGAAGCGAATTCCAATTAAAATCAATATAGTTTTCATCTGCATCTTGCTCAAATATATCTGAATACTTTTCCCTAAAAGAATTATAGAGGTTTTTTAGTTCGCTAAAGTCTTGGAAAATTAAGGCGTTGTCCGGTTCGTTGAAGGCCATGGTAAAGACTGTTTAGTGATGTAGTTCAGAATTTCTATTACTCCCCAATTTACTGCTTCAATTGTAATGATTCAATCCGAGTTTTCAACAGTTCTAAAATTATCGTTTTCTAAACACCTGAATGTCAATATAGTTTATCCATAATAAAACTGAAAAAATACTTTTCAACACTTTGTTATGATGTCAGAATGTTTAAAGCAACAATCGGTAACTTCAATGGCTTCCGAAAAATATTATTGCTTTTACGGATGTATGTTATAGTTGGCAATTTTTTTATAATAAACAATGCTTAACGATGGCAAAAAAATTATCTTACCAATCTACAATGGATGAGGTGGCCGGGTCGCTACGGGAAACCCTTGATGAAATAAAAAAGTTTGGCGAAACAAAAGATCTGAAATACGAAATGCTGCTAAAATATGGCCGGTTCTTGTTTTTGGCTGGAAATACCAAAAGGGCCCTGGAGGTTTTAACACAATGCAGCATACATGGTATTGATAATGGAGTAGCCGAAATAAGGGAAATTTACTATTGGGCAGCAAGGTGCCGGGAGGCAGAAGGCAAGCATGAAGAAGCAATTAATGGCTACCTGATGCTGCTCGAACGGAACAGTCATTCTAAATATGATGAAGACCTCCTAAATGCCGTTCTCGAACGGATAAGCCTGATGGGCGATATTTCTTCGCCGGTTGAAGATTATAAAAAGAAAAGAGAAGAGGAATTGAATAACCCCAAAGACCTGCTTGGTAAGGTGATTAAACTTTTAAGGGAAAAAACTTAACGTTCCGGGTATGTCACATCGGGGTAAATATTAAATCCATCGCTTTTCTAAACATCCTCCGATTCCGGCTCATAAAACACATATGGAACATCCATGTAATCAAATATGCGCATGATGTCATGCTCTGCTTCCTCATCCCGAAAATCGAAGAACCATATCCATTTATGCCGCCTTGTGCATACGGTTGATAACACCTGCATTATCTCCTTTTGCTTCATCGGGTAAAAACTATTTGAAACGTCCACAACCCGGTGTAGTTTGCTGCGAAACGGCCTGAAAAAAACTATAAACCCCTCAAGCTCAAGAATTGAAGGATGGTTAATCATCAATTTGTGTATTCTCATTTCAGCTTTAGAAATTATACATGCTTTTTCTTATCGGTTTTTCTGTCCCGGAAAAGTCTTCTCAAAAAAGCATTTCCAAAATAACTTATTTGCTGAAACCCGGCCTATAAATCTTTATCACATCTTATAAAATAACACCGTCTTTGTTTTGTGTTCTTTTTCCTTTTTTTTAAACTGCGGTGCCTGATTCTTTATACTTCGTAACTTGTTCGCAACATTACTGCCATGTGGGAAAACATTATTAATCATTTTCAAACCCTTGAACAACGGCCGCTGGAGCGGATGGCCATTCTTGTGGGCGGGCTGCTCTTCTTTTGGATTATTGAAGGTGCTGTTCCGCTATTGCCTCTGCGCTACAAAAAGAATAAACTGCAACATGCCGGTGTAAATTTCTTCTTCACGGTTATCCATCTTATCATTCACACATTGCTGGCGATACTGATTATTAAATTGAGCGACTGGTGTGCTTCGCATCAATTTGGTCTGGTGTACTGGTTTAATGCCAATGTGCTGGCGGTGGTTGTTATTGGTGTGCTGGCTCTTGATTTCAGCAGTTGGCTGGTGCATTGGGTAATGCACAACACGGCTTTGTTCTGGCGGTTTCACATCATCCACCACAGCGACACCAACGTGGATGTAACCACCGGCCTTCGCCATCATCCCGGAGACAGTTTGCTGCGTGGTGTCTTTTTTTTGTTGCTGATATTTGTTTCCGGCGCACCCATGTATGCTGTGATGATTTACCAGACATTAGTGGTGCTGGCCACGGCTTTTACACATGCCAATATCAATTTGCCAAAGGCGGTTGACAAAGCGCTGAGCTATTTTCTTATTTCACCCAACATGCACAAAGTGCACCATCACTGGAAGCGGCCCTATACCGACAGCAACTACGGTGCTGTTTTTTCCATCTGGGACCGACTGCTGGGCACTTATTCCTTTTTGGACACAAAAGAGCTGCGGTATGGAATTGATAAAAATTTTCCTGAAGAAAAAGATGAAAACATACTGAAGCTTCTCGTAAAGCCATTTCAAAAACTGGAAGAATAATTTTATAACCATTAAACCATTTTTATGCGAACAATATTTCTCTCGCTGCTGCTTGCCGTCTTTTTTTCAGTTGCTGCACAGGAGCCATTATATGTGGCGGCCAAATCCGGCTTAAGCATTCGTGAAAAACCCGAAATTGGTGCGAAGGTGCTGGACAAAATTCCTTATGGCACAAAAATTACCTTGCTAAACGATGAAGAAGAAAAGAAGAGTATCGTTACCGAAGGCATGACCGGCTACTGGTCGAAGGTGAAATACAAGAACAGCACAGGATATATCGTTGACTCTTATTTATTGCCCTGGGCGCCGCCTAAACTTGCTGCTGTTAAAACGATGAAGCAATACATCACACAAATTACACAGCCTTTTGGCAGCAGGCTGGTTGTAAAATCGGGAAACATGACAACCATTGAGGGAGCCGGGGCCCAAATAGGAAAACAACTTTATAAAAACGGGGCTGAGT
>CALLZY010000195.1 GCA_937858715.1 uncultured Chitinophagaceae bacterium
CTGAGTATATCATCAGCAAAAAATCTCCGGAACCGCTGCAACTGATTTGTAAAACCGCCAACGACGTAACCAAAGTGTATTGGTACATCAACAACAAGTTTTACAAAAACTGTAACGCTGGAGAGAAACAATTTTTTGTTCCAGGTGAAGGTCCTATAAAAATTTCCTGCACCGATGATAAAGGAAGAAATAGGGATATCAGGATAATGGTAAAATATGTGGATTTGTAACCGGCAAGAAACCACAAATCAGATTTCCCATCCCCGGCGTTCTAATTATCAAAAACCTTATTGCTTTGTAAGTATTATTTCCGATGTGGGTAACGTAATGCCGGGAATATATGGTCGTGGATTGCCAGGATAAGTATACCGTATCGTCCGGTCCTCATAAACAATTGCACTAATGCGGGTCGGGAATCCTGGCAAATAAACCAATTTTATCTTGACATTTTTTGACTTTGATATATCTCGTATAGTTCCTTGAACAACCGATGTGTCATAATTAATTGTATTCCATAAAAAAACCGTACTCAGATTTTGTTTGTTATGCAAATCCAGACTATCGTACTTATTCATAGAGTTTTCAACAACCACCCCATTTTTTATATATGTATGGCACCCCATCAAATCTTCAGAATAAGAATTTTCAGGCTTAATAAACTTATAAATAACTTTCTTTAACCTTATTACTAAAGTATCAGTACCTGAAGTCCAAATCCAGGTACCTTCAAATTTATCAATCTTATTATTAGCAATGTATCCGTTAGCAACAGGTATCTGGCTGCTGCAACCAATAGCTATTGCCAGTAGTGGTATTAAAAATATTTTTTTCATTGTGTTTTTTTTATTGTTATTGACATGGGGTATAAACAATACTGTTGTTGTTGATACTAAGTTTGCTGAAAGCAGTAAAATCATCATTTGCCTTCATAACTGCTAATCCTGCATCAGTATTATTAAGCAACTGTATAAAAAACTTTAAACTTTCGATTGGTGTACTGGATCCTCCAATACTGTATTGTTGATAGAGTCTTTCAATGCTTCTTTGCCCCAAACCATCAAGTGAAAGAAAGTTGTCAATAAAATCCTGAAACTTATTCTGGTTTTCGATAGTTATTACATACGAACCTGTTTCAGTTGCCACCCCCGCCACAAAAGTAGCAGGATTTGTATATGATGATTTGAACAAGGTACCAATCTGCTCAAGGTCGTCACTGGAAAAAATTGGCAACCCCCCGGCAAAATGAGAATGCATGATTGTTGTTATCGCAGTATAAATGGTAAAGTTAATACCATCCTGGCCTGCTGCATTGCCCTCCACAAAATCATAGACACCATTTGTAGTTCCATAAAAACCATACTCCTTATTTGATGTTGTACTATCTTCTAAGCGTTGAAAATTTTGTCTGTAATCAGGGTTAGCTGCTAATGGGGCAATTTTATTACAAGGGTCGGTTGCCGCAGGTTCATCTGGCTCAATCGGCTCCCAGCCCGGAGTACATGGGGCGTTAATTTCAATAAGGTTGCCTGATGGTACAATAGGCCCCTGGCAATCAGGAGGCACCCCGCTTCCCGAGCCGCTGCCGCCGCCACCTCCTGTTCCGGAACCAGGATCCCCACCAGTTGGGCCTCCCCCATCATCCCCACCTATTCCACCACCACCAATTGTAACCCAAACTGTATAACAAGTTTCAATTGAACAAACAGAACAACCAGTTTCCCAATCCTGACATATACCAGAGGGGTGGTTACAATTACAATTACCAGAAGGTTGTAAAGTACATATTTCTACAGGTGTTTGCGTTTCAGTCAATCCTGCCGTCCCGTTTACGGAAATTTTAATCCGACGCAGCGGTGTTCCAAAAACAATTGCCGCATTAGCAAATAACCGGGCATCCGTAATAGAAAATACTTCATGACCGAAGACGCCGTTGTCCAAAGCCATAAAAAGTATGGCGAGTTTCTCTGCCGACGAGTCAGAGTAAGTGCCAAATTCTCTGTTTTGATACTGCCAGTCACACAAATAGCCCGTTGTTGTGTCCCAGGGGTTGGTAACTACTGCCAATGCAGCGTTTACATAAGTCTGCGAGTCCCTTACAAATGGAATATATGTCACCTGTTGATTTCCCCCTTCATCCTCTAACAATTGATTAACGGGCTTTTCGATAACCATCGCTTTATCCCATCTCGGATAACCAATCATTTGTGTGGTCTTCTCCACAAATCCAAGTTTGTCATTCTGTCGTTTTACATAATCAGCAATCCCCTGCACTTGCGGGTTTGAAGATTTGTGTTCATTAAAAAATCTTGATTCCTTCACCTGTGGGCTGGGTTCTTCCGTTGTCAGGCTGTCCATTTTGCGGCAGGCCATATAGCCAGTAACAGCAAAAAACAATACCAGCAATAGTAGTTGTTTGATTTTCACAAGCATGTATCGTTTGATTTATGAATGAGTGTAAAGGTAGCAAGGCTTAACCCATACGGTTACAATTGCCTGATGCACCTAGCTTGTGCTTTTCATAGCGCAAGTATTTCTCTAAAAAATAAGAAAACACCAATTGTAAACTAATTGGTTTGCAATTAATTTTTTCAAACACCAAACCTTGCAGGCTTCAATTGAGGCTAATGACAAAAGAAATCTTTCTGAAAAAATTGGGCGGCCATATCGCCAGTTTACGGAAAGATGCAGACCTTAGCCAAACTGAATTGGCCCTTCGATGCGATAAGGACAGGCAAAGCCTGAACAGATTAGAAAAAGGAAGGATTAATCCATCGGTATTTTACCTCCTTCAGTTAGCAGAAGAACTTAAAGTACCTGTAAAAGACTTACTTGACTTCGATTGAAATTTTCCCTTTAGAGGTTAGAGGTTTCCGCCTTCTTCACACTCCCAGCCCCGCTTACACTTTGATTAATCGCCGGATTGCCCTTGTATTTTACATCGGCGGCACCCGAAACTTCCACATCTAATTTTACACTGGCAAAAACCTGGGCACTGCCTGCTCCCGATATGTCCACATGGGTATTCTCTGCCATCAGGTCAAAGCACTTAATGTTAGTGCTACCAGAACCATCCACCTCAAAATCCTTTGTTTCGCCCCGCAGACTGATAGTGCCTGCTCCTGATAAATCCACTTTCACTTTCGGTGCCTTTACTTCCATAGCTGCATCGCAGGCGCCACTTACATGTATTCTTATGCTTTCTGTGGAACTGATACGGTTCTCCCCAAAATAATTACAGGCACCAGAAGCTTCAAACTCCCGGTACACAGGATTGCTTACATATATTCTTATTGCCTTTTTAGGTCGCAGGTTCACGCCTTTTTTAAAATATATCTCAAGTGTGCCGTTGTCGTTTTCTGTAACAATATACGGCAGCAGATTTTCATCGGCTTCCACTTTTACACTGGTACTGGAATCCTGCATAACATATACATCCATAGCTCCGCTTACATCAACACTGCTGAAGCCCTTCACATCCCGGTTCTCCGTTTTGCCGACGCCATTGCCCCTGATACGTTCCCTGAAGACTTCGTCGCATGAAAAAAATACAGTTATAG
>CALLZY010000196.1 GCA_937858715.1 uncultured Chitinophagaceae bacterium
TTAATAAAGTCTTTCCTGCCTAACAGCAAACTGCCAACAGGGCAACCTAAGCTTTTGCTCAGGCAAACCGAAATGCTGTCGAACACCTCACCATATTGCTTTGGTGTTTCATTTTTGGCCACCATCGCATTCCACAGGCGGGCACCGTCTATGTGTAGTGAAAGGTTGTTTGCAACGCAAACCGCTTTTATTTTCTTGATTTCTTCAAAGTTGTAACAACTGCCACCGCCACGGTTGCTGGTATTTTCAAGTGAAACCAACCTGCTGTGCGGCCGATGAATATCGTCTGGCTGTATAGCTGCCGAAACTTGTTCAGCAGTTATCCGTCCATTATCACCATAGATCAGTTTTACAGAGCAGCTGCTGTTAAAAGCAATTCCGCCGCCCTCGTACTGATATATATGAGAGCTTTCATCGCAAATAACCTCATCGCCGGGCTGGGTGTGGCACTTTATGGCAATCTGGTTGGTCATTGTGCCGGAAGGGCAGTAAATAGCCGCATCCATTCCAAATATGGCTGCTGCCATCTGTTCCAGCTCATTTATGGACGGATCTTCGCCAAACACATCATCCCCAACTTTTGCACTCATCATCGCATCCAGCATGGCTGGTGATGGCTTAGTAACCGTATCCGACCTGAAATCAACAATCATTTCCAAAATTTTGGCGCAAGTTAACTATTGATTATTCATTGACTTATGACCTGCCTATTTATTTGTGTTGCATCCTTTCCGTTGAAACGAATCATAAGCCACTTATCCCAAAACGGCTATTTTGGGTAACATAGGCGGCACTATTGCGTCACACCTTCATAATCCGAAGCGGCCGAATATCCCTAAAATTGGCCGTTTATTTTAAAACAATGTACTATGTAATATAAAGTACTGAATTTTGTTCTGTAATAATCAAAATAAGGTACTTAAAATTTAATAAATCAATTGAAAATGAGAAAGTTAATTGCAACAATGGTTCTTCTTACAGTCGCTTTTGTAAGTCAGGCGCAGTTGGGGAAGGCCAGAATTACAGGAACAGTGGTGGATGGAAACACAAAAACCATTGAGTCAGCCACTATTACTTTATTGCGCAGTGCCGACTCTGTCGTAGTTAAAATGAGTGTGGCCGATAAAGCTGGAAAATATGTTTTTGAGGATGTTTCCGACGGTAATTATATGGTATCTGTTACCGCAGTAGGTCATGTAAAAGGGTATTCAGAGCCGATTTCTGTGAACGGAAATGAGGCTGTATCCGTAAAAACTGTTGAACTGGTGCCTGCGGCAAAAAATCTCAGCGGTGTTACAGTTACTTCACGCAAACCATTGGTGGAGCAGAAAATTGACCGCACCATTGTTAATGTGGATGCCGCTGCCAGCAATGTGGGAGCTACAGCCCTTGAAGTTCTTGAAAAGGCCCCCGGCATTACTGTTGACAAAGACGGCAACATTAGCCTGAAAGGAAAACAGGGAGTTCAGGTGTACATTGATGGACGTCCCAGCTATCTTTCCGGCACTGACCTCGCCAATTACCTTCGCAGCCTGAATGCCTCTCAGCTTGAAACATTGGAGATAATGACCAATCCTCCGGCCAAATATGATGCGGCAGGTAACAGTGGTATCATTAATATTAAAACAAAGAAGACAAAGCAGGTTGGCTACAGCGGAAGCCTGTCTTCAAACTACAGCCAGGGATTCTATCCCAAGTTCAATGAGTCGGCCAATTTTAATTACAGGAAGGACAAGATAAACCTGTTTGCTAATTTGGGTTACAGCAACAGGAAAAATTATAACCAGTTGAATATACAGCGGCAGTTTGTGGAGCCGGTAACCAAATTACTGATTTCACATTTCGACCAGTATGGCCGTTTTAATGATGGTGGACAGGCCGCAAATGGTAAAATCGGATTGGATTATTCTGCCAGCAAGAAAACGACTTTCGGTGTTGCTCTCAATGGGTTCACTAATAAAGGATTGTTGAAGAACAACGGAGAAGTGTATATCTCCGATGCGTATATGAACCCTGTTAGCAAAACACATTCGCTGGCCAACAATGAGAGAAACTGGAAACACCTGGGTGCCAATCTTAACTTCCGGCATGTGTTCGATTCAGCAGGACAGGAACTGACAATGGATGCAGATTATCTTTCTTACAATACATCCAGCACACAGGAACTTTTCAACTATTATTATAAAGCAAACGGAGGCACTTCTCCCAAACCGGATTCTTTATTCGGGAATTTGCCGCAGAACATAAAAATCTATTCTGCCCGGATGGATTATACGCTGCCCCTTGCGAAGAATGCCAAACTGGAAGCAGGTCTCAAATCAAGCTTTGTAAAAACGGATAATGATGCGCAATACGACAGCCTGAGCAATGGCATCAGGGTAAGAGATTTGGGCCGCAGCAATCACTTTCTTTACGAAGAGAATATCAATGCTGCTTATGTAAACTATACAAGGCCATTGAGCAAAAAGGTTACAGCACAATTAGGGCTGCGCCTCGAGAATACCAATGCAGAAGGCCGCCAAATAACAACGGGGGAAAGATTTACCCGCAACTATACCCAATTGTTCCCAACAGCCTTTGTTCAGTATGCAGCAAATGAAAAACACAATTTTGTACTGAACTATGGCCGTCGTATCGAAAGGCCCAATTACCAGGACCTGAACCCTTTCATGGTATTTATAGATAAATACACTTTCGAGCAGGGCAATCCTAATCTTAATCCGCAGTTTTCGCACAATGTGGAACTGAAGCATATTTACAATAACTTTCTGAACACTACGCTGAACTATTCATATACAAACGATATTATTGAAGATGTGCTGCAGCAGGATCCGAACACTACGGAAACAAAAATTAAGAAATCGAATATTGCAAAAAGGCAGCAGTTTGGTTTATCGGTAAGTGCAGGCGGACAGATTAAAAAATGGTGGACTGCCAACCTGTGGACTAACCTGTATAACAACCGTTATGAAGGTGAAGTTAACGGTCAGGACATATCCGTAAGCGGAACAACGGCGCAGGCCAACCTGTATAACCAGTTCAAGTTTGATAAAGGCTGGAGTGCCGACATCAATGGCTTCTTTAGCTCACCATTAACTGACGGAGTGTTTATGATCAAGAGTTTTGGAAAAGTTGATATAGGTATTTCAAAGCAGGTGCTGAAAGGAAAAGGTACTGTCCGCTTGTCTGGCCGTGACATCTTTTTCACCCAAAAATTCAGGGGAGAAGCAAATTATGCTGATGTGAATGCAACCTTTCAGCAACATAGAGACTCCAGACAGGTAGCAGTCGGGTTTACTTACCGCTTCAGCAAAGGAAAAGTAAACGGGGCCCAAAAAAGAAAAACAGGCGCAGCCGATGATGAAAAGAGCCGGGTAAACAGCGGCGGCGAAAACTGATAAAGAGATTATAAGAACCAACGGCCATTAAACCACACAAAGGTCCTGTTGCATTTGCAGCAGGACTTTTTAATTAACCCTTTTACAGTCATGCCGATTGAGATAAACAAGCTACTTTTGGATATACAACTGCAACCCAAAACTCAAAATCTAAAACTACGCTATGCCATCATTTGATATTGTAAGTAAGGTAGAAGCACAGGCATTGGATAATGCTGTGAACGTAACCACCAAAGAAATAACCAACAGGTTTGATTTTAAAGGTTCTCATATTGTGATAGACCTGGACCGTAAAACATTTGTCATCAAATTAGAAACGGATGACGATATGAAAATGCGGCAATTGATAGATGTACTCATCAGCAGGGCTCACAAGCAGGGCATTGCTCCCGAAGCATTTGATGCTTCAAAAGAAGGGATGCAAAGCGGTAAAGTATGGAAGAAAGAAATAAAAGTAAGAAACGGTCTTGCCCAGGATGATGCCAAGAAATTAGTAAAAGCTATTAAAGACTCAGGTCTTAAAGTGCAGGCCTCCATTAATGACGACCTGGTAAGAGTTACCGGAAAGAAAATTGACGATCTGCAGGCCGTAATACAACTTTGCCGCACCGGGAACTTTGGCATTCCGCTGCAATATGTGAATATGCGGGACTGATTGCTGGATAACAGGCCTTTTTTGGTGAATATTCTGGTGCAAAAGAGGTGCAAATCAAACTGGCCAAAAATTTGGAAAACGGTAGTTGCTAAAAGTATATTTGATATACAACTGCACGAAGTTTTAGAGATAAAACAGAAATGCACAAGGAGTGAAGGAAGCCCGTAAAAAGGCGGACATGCTCCGGGGAGATGCGGAAACCCTTCAAAAAGGTGAAAGTGCTCCAGAAAGCGTCGGGTAAGTAATCAAAAGGCGAAAGCCGGATGGATGCTCACTTGGCGCTTTCAGTTTTTAGCTTCTCGCCGATTTCGCTGATTTACACAGACTTAATACGCTGTTCTCTGGCAGGAGGTCTTCATTAGTCATTGTCAATATTAAGTTGTAGGATACATCGTTTGGCTACAACGCTTTCCTGGCCTATATTTGCAGCCCTAAAATTATCTCTTAATCAGTACGGCAAAATCCGTGCTGCCTTTAAAAATCATAGTATTATGAAAAAAGGACTCCATCCCGAAAGCTACCGCCTGGTTGTTTTCAAAGACATGAGTAACGGTCACACATTTTTGAGCCGTTCTACAACACATTCCAAAGAAACATTGAAATGGGAAGATGGTAACGAATATCCGCTGATAAAGCTGGAGATTTCAAATACTTCACACCCTTTCTTTACTGGTAAGAATGTTCTTGTAGATACAGCAGGCCGTATCGACAAGTTCAAGAAGAAATACGCCAAAAAAGCATAAATGTATTAACTTGTGCAGAGCTCTTTGCGAAAGCAGGAGCTTTGTTTTTCATGGCTATACTTTGACCTTCCCGATTCCTCGGGAGGGTCTTTTTTTTACTACCTTCCCTCTTAAATTTATTATTATGAACCGGCTGCAAACTGCTTTTGCGATTAGCTGCATTCTGTTGCTTCCTTAAGGAACTGGCTGAAATATTAGTGAAAGCCATCAGCGAGGCCAGCGGATTGGAAAACAGGGGTGTGCTGTTTGATTATACTACCGGCCGCAATGACTACCGCTGCGTCGCCACCGGTAAACTGGCATTTTATAGTATCGATGAGAATGTCAATACTGCACCTTACCGTGTGTTGCTCGAAATTGGAGACAACGGTGTGAGCCGTGAACTGCTGCAAAGTCCCGAAGGACAACAAAAAATTGGGGCTGCAATCAAGAAGGCATTAATACAGTGGATGAAGGGTAAGAAATAAAGCCTTACTTTTTCTTTTTCAACGCCGCCTTCTCCAGGTTCTCTTTTACCCTGAATTTTATAATCGCTGTCACTAACCGGGCAGGAATTTTCTTTTCGTAAGGAAACTGGATAGCTCCCTTTGAAGTCATATAGTCTGCCAGTTCTTTTTCAAACTGTTTAAATGTGGTGGATGATGCCGGGTAAAGACCGATATGGCTTTTCCATGCAGCATAGAATACCAGTATTCCCTGCTGGCGAAACGCTGGCATGCCATAGCTGATAGTTTCTTCGGCGGCAGGTGCTGCTTTTTTAATGATTTCCCTTACTTGCTGTAGCAATACTTGTATGTCTTTCGGGAACTGAGCAATGTATTGGTCGGTTGATGTTGGTTTCCGCATTACTGGCTGTTTCTGTTGTTTAAATGTACTGTTTTATCTATTGTTTTTGATAAGCAAAGGCAGTAATGCAGAAAAAAGGCTGCTTCACCTTACGAAGCAGCCTTTTCTGATGTTAGTTCACTCCGGCCTTTTTAAGTATTGCCTCAAGCGGACAAAACTTGGTAATGGATGATTGCAGCAGGTTGAGACCGACAAAGCCTCCTAAAAGCAACCAGTTGATGCTGACAAAGTAGCTAAGACTGATACTGATTAATACCATGCTTCCGGCAACTGACCGGATTATTCTTTCTCTCATGTTTTAAATTTTAATAGCTGGCTTCCTCCACAGGCAGGATGAAAGCCCTTATTGGAAATTTGTTTTCTTGTGAAATATTGTATTCCTTGATTAGTCTCATAGCTTCTGATGCAGTTTCACCGGTTGTGAAGCTGAACATAAAAAGAGAGTCGTATTCGCCGTCTTTATTGCCAAACCAGTCATCGAGCAGGTTGATGTCATGCTCATCTTTGATGCCGGTGGTTTCCGTTACGCTGAATACTTTAACCCTTGCTTCATGAAATATCTTGAGTACTTCATTTTTGAAGTCGGTTAAGCAGGTTACAAAAAGCAGTTTCATAAATTGTTATTTTATTTTTTTGAATACTTTTTCTTTTGCATTTTATAATACAGAAGTGGCACTACCAGCAGCGTAAGGAAAGTGGAAGTGATTGTTCCGCCCATAAGTGAAATAGCAAGGCCCTGGAAGATGGGATCGAACAGGATGATTACAGCACCCAATACTACCGCACCTGCAGTGAGCAGGATAGGAGTGGTTCTCACAGCCCCAGCTTCGATGATGGCCTGCTTGAGTGGTATGCCTTCACCCAGCCGTATATCAATAAAGTCGATAAGCAGCACCGAGTTTCGCACCATCACTCCGGCAAGGGCAATAAAACCAATCATGGAGGTGGCAGTAAAGAATGCACCCATTGCCCAGTGACCGAGTACAATACCTACCAGCGACAAAGGAATGGCAGCAAGCATCACAATTGGAACGGTGAAATTCTGGAACCAACCTACAATGAGCATATAAATAACAATGATTACGACAAGGAATGCAATTCCCAGATCACGGAACACTTCATAAGTGATTTGCCACTCGCCATCCCACTTTAGAGTGAAGTTGTCTTCAAACTCAGGCTGGTGTGTGTATTCTTCATTTAGTGAGTAGCCTTCTGGTACGCTGATGGTCTTCAGCTTGTCTGATATTTTCATCATCGCATAGGTGGGGCTTTCCAGCTTACCGGCCATATCGGCCGTTACATACACCACTCTTTTTTGATTCTTGCGGTAGATGCTTTTCTCTTTTACAGTTTGCTTAATTGTAACCAGGTCGCCAATAGGAACAGCATTTCCCTGCTGGCTGATTACCTTAAGGTTCTTTATGTCTTCAATATTTGTTTTCTCGGAATCATCAATTTTCAGCATGATGTTTACCGGGTTATAGGATGAAGGCTTGTGCAGGTTGCCTACCACATTGCCTGATAAAGCAGAACGAACTGTAGCCACCACCTGTGCAGGTGCTACTCCAAACCGCATGGCTTTTTCCTTATCAATTTCAAAATCATATTCGGTTTGGTCATCTTCCACCATCCAGTCCACATCCACCACATCGTCAGTTTTGTTCAGCAACGTTTTCACCTGCCCGGCTACTTTAATCTGCTGATCATATTCCGGTCCGTACACTTCAGCAACGATTGTTGACAATACCGGCGGACCGGGGGGGACTTCCACAATTTTGGCATTAGCCTGGTATTTCTTTGCAATTGCCTGAATAGCCGGTCTCATTTCTTTGGCTATTTCGTGGCTTTGTTTTTTGCGGTCGCCTTTGTCAACAAGGTTCACTTGTATATCAGCTACATTGTCACCCCGGCGCAGGTCGTAATGGCGAACAAGGCCATTGAAGCTGATGGGAGCAGATGTCCCAATATACAACTGGTAGTTTTTCACTAAAGGTTGCTTCGAAACGTAGTCTGCAATGTCTTTGGTAACTGCTGCTGTTTTTTCAAGAGTGCTGCCTTCGGGCATATCAATAACCACCTGGAACTCGTTCTTGTTATCGAACGGCAGCATTTTAACAGCTACCGTTTTGGTAAAGAAGAGCACCATCGATAAAATCAGAATAACAACTGTACCAAAAATGAATGTGTATCTTTTCCAGCGGTGATTGAGTAGGGGCTGGATAAAGGAATTATATATTTTATAGATACCGCTGTCTTCAAGCCGGTGTCCTTTGCTTTCTTTATGTTTCTTTCCCTTTTTTTCTTTTTCTTGCAGGAAGATGTACCCTAAATAGGGCGTTAGTGTAAGCGCCACAATCAGTGAAAGCATCATGGCGATGGATGCTCCAATAGGCATCGGGCTCATATATGGTCCCATTAGTCCTGATACAAAAGCCATCGGCAGCACCGCTGCTATAACCGTGAATGTAGCCAGGATGGTGGGGTTGCCCACTTCGTTGATGGCATAGATAGCCGCCTGAAGGGGCGGCAGCCGTTTCATCTTAAAATGCCGGTGCATATTTTCAGCAATGATGATGGAGTCATCCACCACGATACCGGTAATGAACACCAATGCAAATAAGGTGATGCGGTTAAGTGTATAATCGAGGAAATAATAAGAGAATAAAGTAAGGGCAAATGTTACCGGAACAGATAAGAATACTACTAAACCTCCCCGCCAGCCCATTGCGAGCATAACAAACAGTGTAACCACCACAATGGCGATGAAAAGGTGTAATAACAGTTCTCCTACTTTATGCGAAGCTGTTTCACCATAGTTGCGGGTAACCGTGGCCTGAACATCAGCTGGGATCAGTTGTTTTTTGGCATACTCAACTTTATTCAGAATCTGGTCAGACAGTCGCATCGCATCAGCACCTTTTCGCTTGGCAATGGATAATGTAACTGCAGGATACTCTGATTTAAAGGTATTCTTGGTACTGTCTTCTTTTCCGTAGCCAAACAGCACATACTGGTTTGGTGTTTCGGGGCCGTCAGTTACTTTAGCCACCTGTTTCAGAAACACCGGCTGCTGCTGGTTGGTGCCCACTACTAAGTTCTCCACATCTTCGGCTGAAGTAAGAAAGTTGCCGGTTTCGATGGAGAAGGCGGAATCTTTATTTAAGAGTGTGCCGGCAATAGTTTGCACATTGCTGCCTTGTATATTGTTGCTGATACTCAAAAAATCAACATGGTTTTCAGCCATTTTGTTTTTATCAAGTACCACATTTACCTGCCTACTTCTGCCGCCAATAATTCTTACATCAGAAATATCTGTTACTTTCTTTATCTCGTTAGTAAGTGCTTCTCCGATCTGGCGCAATGAATAGTCGTCATATTTTTCGCTCCAGAGGGTAACACCCAATGCAGGCACATCATCAATAGCCCTTGTTTTTACAAGCGGCATGGTAACTCCCTGCGGCATTTTGTCCATGTTCTTGATGATCTCGTTGTATAGTTTTACGAGAGATCTTTCCACATCCTGTCCTACATAAAACTGCACAATAATCATGGCCTGGCCTTTCATCGAAGTGGAATACACATATTCAACTCCTTTGATGTTGGAGATCATTTTCTCTAACGGGGCACTGACTTTTGTTTCCACTTCTTTTGGCGTGGCACCGGGGAAGCCAACAAAGATATCTGCCATCGGCACCTGTATCTGCGGCTCTTCTTCACGGGGAATCAGAAAGGTGCTGTATCCGCCGATGAGCAGAAATGCCACCATGAGCAGAATCGTCAGCTTCGATTTTATAAATGATCTGGCTATTTTACCTGAAATTCCTTCTTGCATAGTATGTTGTTAATCGGGTATAAGTTATTTGTTGCTGTTGTTTATTTCTTTTCTGTTACGGGCACACCATTGTATAATTTGCCCTCAGCTCTCTCAATAAACTTTTCGTTTTGAGCCAGGCCTGAAAGAATTTCTGTCTTGTCGCCAAATGTTTTTCCGGTTCGCACCCAGCGGAGCAAAGCAGTGTTGTTGCTGCTTACGGTATAGAGACCTGTAAGCTGATCGTTGTGTACAAGACTTGCAGTGGGAACCAGCACTGAATTGGAAGTAGCTGTATTGGCCGCTTCAGGTCTGCTTACCGGGATGAACACATTTACATACATACCTGCATACAGTTCTTTTTTCTCTTTATCAGGTATGCTGAGTTTTATCTGGTATTGTCCGCCGGTAAATTGTGATGAAGGGCTTATCTCACTAACCACACATTCCAGGCTTTTGCCAATGGCTTTTACTTCCACCTGTGCTTTCTGGCCTTTCTTTAGCAGGCTGATGTCGCTTTCGCTTACGGTGGCACTGATCTGCAGTTGTGTGTTTTGCTCAACAGTAAGCAGTGGCATACCCGGGTTGGCCATATTGCCTTCGTCTGCCATTCTTTGTGTGACCACACCATCAAAAGGTGCTGTCAGGTTGGTGTAGGCCATCATAGCGTTTACCTCGTTTCTCATTTGTGTGGCTGCTTCAAGCCTTGCTTTGGCTGCATTGTATTGAAGGGTTACATTGTCCAGCTCTTTCGCCGAAGCACTTTGTTTGTTATACAGGTTAGTAAACCTGTCAAAGTCCTTTTGTGCACTGCTTACATTGGCTTGTGCTTCTGCAATAGAGGCAACGGTCTGTTCTCTCTTTGCAGCAAGATCCTGGCTGCTGATACTTACCAGCGTTTGACCACGGCGCACCCGGTCGCCTGCTTTCACATATATCCTCGTAATTGTTCCCATCATGCGGGTGCTTATATTGGCTGTTTGAACAGCTTCCACTTGTCCGCTTACGGCAATACCGCCATCAACGGTTCCGCCCGGCTGGGATATAATTACAGGTACAGCCGCAACAGGAGTTGTCTTTTCAGTTTTTTTCTTTCCGCCACAGGCACTGATTAGTACAATGCCTGATAAAAGGATAACACCAGTTAGATACTTATTATTAAACATACTGTTGATTTTTATTTATTGTTTGCTGTTAAGAATTGGATGTAGGCTGCTGTTACGTTGTGACTGAATACAGCCTGTACGAAGCCGTTTTTCTGTTCGGATAATTGTGTTTGTGCCCGCAGCACATCAGTGCTGTTAACAAGCCCCTGCTCATAGCGGTCCTGCAAAATGCGCAGTGCTTCTGCTGCACTCTGCACCGCCGTTTGCTGTTGTTTCATTTTATATTGTGCATCGGCAAGCTGGCGGTAGGCTTTGTTAAGTTCAAGCTGGCTTTGCTCTAACTGACTTTGCAGTTGCTCAGACAGTTTGTTGCGTTCAATCTGCTGAGTGGCAATTTTATTTTTTGTGCTGTTGCCTTTAAAAATATCCCATGAAAGCTGAATGCCTGCGAGATAAGAGTCGGCACCAAAACCAAGCATGCGGTTGTCATTGAGCTGGTATGAACCAAAGGCGTTCATCTTTGGCAGGTAGCTCATCTTTGATGATTTGATCATCAGGTCAGAAGCTTCAATGGCTTTCTTCATAGCTTCAAAGTCGGCACGGTTCTCAGGAATAGCCGTGTTGTCAGTTATCTTGTTCGGGTCGGTTGGCGCTTTACTTACCGTATAAACTGTTCCATAAGGCTTGCCCATCAAAAGGCTGAGATAGTCGGATGCATTACGGATATTGCTTTGTGCTTCTGCGATATAAGTTTCAACCGTGGTGATCCACACTTTCACATTCAGTGCATCTGATTGCTGCATCAGGCCTTCCTTTACACGATTGCCGGTAAACTCGTACATGGATTGTGCTGTTTTCAGCGCTTCTTTCAGTACGGTCTCAGCGTCATAGGTAAATTGCAACTGCAGGTAGGCTTTTTTTACTTCAAAAGCCAGGTATTCTTTGATGCGTTTTGTTTTAAACTGGTAGAGTGCTGTTTGTGCAGTCATCGCTTTCCGCATGTACAGCAGGTCCATGTTTACAATAGGCTGTTTAACCTGCAGCCTGGTGGTAAAGTCACCGGCAGCATCAGGATTATTCAGCAGGGCGGGATTAAAGTCTTCCTGTTTTACTAATTGCTGCTGCAGTTTGAAACCAAACACATTTAGCGGGTTGTTGGTGCTTAGTGCTGTGTACGACAGATCAACCTGTGGTAAAAAGATGGCTTTTGTTTCTTTCAGTTTTGCTGCAGCAATCTTTTCGTCAAGTTGTGCCAGCGATATTTCCCGGTTGTTGGCCAGTGCCGAGTCAACAGCTTCTTCAATAGTAAGCGGCTGAGACGGGCTTTGCGCTGTAAGCACAGCCGGTAACAGAAGTACAAACAATTTTAACCAGATCAGTTTTACAAATGAGTTCCATGATTTAATTAGCATCCTCAAAAATTTTGCGCAAAACTATCCGGGCACACTATTGCTGCTTGTGACATGTATCACGAATAAAAGCCCGTAAAGACGGTGTGCGGTGAGTGATAAAAATCACCGTTGTTTTGCAACACGGTTTTCAATAAAGGGAATGCCGTTATTTATTATGTGCAGGGATAAGAAAACAGGAGTTGACAGCAACGGGTTGACGATGTTTTATTCACAATTATTGTCAGTAATTTATCTCCACTACTTTCTTATTGTTCAGTTTCCTCATTTGTGCAGGTACGATATTAATAATTTCTTCTTTCAGCGTTTTGATAAGTTTTGTTTTGATATGGTCACGGTGGGTAACAAGACTAACCTCTCTCGCCGGGCTTGGCTGCTTTAACCGTTTTACCAATTTCAGCTGTTCTTCGCTAAACTCCATCACCGCAAGCTCAGGCAGTATGGTGATGCCGTCACTCTTGTCCACCATCCGCTTCAGTGTTTCAATATTGCCTGTTTGATATTTGAAATGGAAATCACTCACCCTCCTTATCTCACACAGGTTAAGTATCTGCGAACGGAAACAGTGCCCTTCTTCCAGCAGCCACAACTGGCTCGGGTCTATTTCGCTGGCCAGCACATACTTTTTTGACGACAGTGCATTCTTTGCCGACACATACACAAACAGTTCCTCATAAAAAAGCACATCTTCCTTTATCGAGGCATCGTTAAGCGGGGTAACAACAATGCCGCAGTCCAGCCGGTTGTTTTTCAGTTCATGTATCACATCTTCTGTAATGGATTCTTTGATGACCAGGTGCAACAGCGGATATTTCTCCTGCATCAGTTTAAAAAGCGGCGGCAGCAGGTAAGGGGCCAGGGTAGGGATGATGCCAATACGCAACTCTCCCGTCAGTGTATCTTTCTGGTCGCTGATGATTTGTTTAATCATACTGGCCTCCCGCAGGGTAATACGGGCCTGTGCAATTATACCGGCACCAATCTCCGTAGGGATGACAGGTTGCTTCGTCCGGTCAAATATCTTGATGCCCAATTCCTCTTCCAGTTTCTGTATCTGCATGCTCAGGGTGGGCTGTGTTACAAAAGATTTTTCTGCTGCTATCGCAAAATGACGGTAAGTATCCAGTGCCACAATGTATTCCAGCTGCGTCAGGGTCATAGAATTTATTTATATTAATATAAAAATAATCAATTTGACTTATATTTAGTGTGGTGTTACTTTTGACCCTCACAATAATTAACAACACAATTTATACAATGGAACATAACACATCCTCCGGCCAGGCAAATGGCGAAAGCAAATGTCCCTTTCATGCAGGCACAACGAAAAAAGCGGCAGGTGGTGGCACCGGCAACCGTGACTGGTGGCCCAATCAGCTTAAGCTGAACATCCTTCGCCAGCATTCTTCACTCTCTGATCCGATGGATAAAAACTTCAGTTACGCTGAAGCGTTCAAGTCCCTCGATCTCGCAGCGGTGAAGAAAGACCTTGCAGACCTGATGACCAACTCGCAGGACTGGTGGCCTGCCGACTACGGTCATTACGGCCCATTAATGATTCGTATGGCATGGCACAGCGCAGGTACTTACCGCATTCATGATGGCCGCGGTGGTGCGGGCACAGGCACTCAGCGTTTCGCCCCGCTGAACAGCTGGCCCGACAATGCCAATCTCGATAAAGCCCGCCTTTTGTTATGGCCTGTTAAAAGAAAATACGGTAAGAAAATTTCATGGGCCGACCTGATGGTGCTCGCCGGAAATGTGGCCCTCGAAACAATGGGCTTTAAAACATTTGGTTTTGCAGGTGGCCGTGAAGATGTGTGGGAACCCGAAGAAGATGTGTATTGGGGCGCAGAAAAAACATGGCTGGGTGATGAACGCTATACCGGCGACCGTGAATTGGAAAATCCGCTGGCAGCCGTGCAGATGGGACTGATTTATGTAAACCCCGAAGGCCCTAATGGCAATCCCGACCCGATAGCCGCTGCCCGTGATATAAGAGAAACATTTGCCCGCATGGCAATGAACGATGAAGAAACCGTGGCACTCATCGCAGGAGGTCACACATTTGGTAAAACACACGGCGCTGCCGATCCGTCAAAGTATGTAGGCCCTGAGCCTGCCGCTGCCGGCATCGAAGAGCAAAGCCTCGGCTGGAAGAATACATTCGGCACAGGCAATGCGCAATACACCATTACCAGTGGACTCGAAGGCGCATGGACAACCACACCTACAAAATGGAGCAACAACTTTTTCTGGAACCTCTTCGGTTATGAGTGGGAGTTAACAAAAAGTCCGGCAGGTGCGCAGCAATGGATACCCAAACATGGTATGGGCGAAAACACGGTGCCTGATGCTCACGACCCGTCCAAGAAGCATACACCGATCATGCTTACAACCGACCTCGCATTGCGTTTCGATCCGGCGTATGAAAAAATCTCAAGGCACTTCTTCGAAAACCCTGATGCCTTTGCCGATGCCTTTGCCCGTGCCTGGTTCAAACTCACCCACCGTGATATGGGCCCACGCAACCGCTACCTCGGTCCCGAAGTGCCAGCCGAAGAACTCATCTGGCAGGATCCCATTCCCGCAGTTACACACAAGCTGATTGATGAAAATGATATAGCAGCCCTTAAAGGAAAAATACTGGCAAGCGGTCTCACCGTTTCGCAACTGGTTTCAACAGCATGGGCTTCTGCTTCCACTTTCCGTGGATCTGATAAAAGGGGCGGGGCCAATGGTGCCCGCATCCGCCTGGCATCGCAAAAAGACTGGGAGGCAAACAACCCTGCACAGTTAGCCAAAGTGCTGCAAACTCTCGAAGGCATCCAGGCTGATTTCAACAGCAAGGCAGGGGATAAAAAAGTTTCCTTAGCCGACCTGATTGTGCTGGCTGGTTGCGCCGCTGTAGAGCAGGCTGCAAAAGCTGCCGGTCATGAAGTGAAAGTGCCTTTTGTTGCCGGCCGTGCCGATGCATCAGCAGAACAAACCGATGTGGAATCATTTGCCGTACTGGAGCCGGTGGCTGATGGCTTCCGCAATTACTTAAGCCGCCGTGCTGCTGCCTGTTCCGAAGAACTGCTGGTGGACAAAGCACAACTGCTCACACTTACTGCTCCTGAAATGACAGTGCTGGTAGGTGGCATGCGGGTGCTGGGTGCCAACTACGACGGTTCTGCTCACGGTATGTTTACCAACACACCCGGTGTGCTTACCAACGATTTCTTTGTGAACCTGCTCGACTTTGGCACTACCTGGAAAGCCGCCGATCCGGTACAACAGGGCTTTATTGGTACAGACCGGTCAACCGGTGCGACTAAGTGGACGGCCACCCGTGCCGACCTCATCTTTGGCAGCAATACCGAGCTCAGGGCCATCGCCGAAGTATATGCCTGCGAAGATGCAAAAGCAAAGTTTGTAAACGATTTTGTGGCCGCATGGAACAAGGTAATGAATCTCGACCGTTTCGACCTGTAATCCTCATAGCATAGTCTCAATAAAAAGGGCGGCCTGTTGGTCGCCTTTTCTTTAGTAATGCATTTTATTGTAATTGTAACTCAAATCAGATTAATCGGAAAAATGTTGCTGTTGAAGAACCCAATGCTCTTTGTACACTGGCAGCAATCCGCCGACTGGCGGATATGCTACTACAATCGTAATGTATCAAAGCAAGTAACAACTGACTGAAGAGTCCCGTCTCCTCACGGGAGAGGATGTCAAGTACGGTTCTGTGAGGACGTACGGGTGAAACTCCCGTTCGTTACAAGATTGTAAGCGGTTTTATCTCACGTTTGTTATTGTGAAACTATTTAAGATTGTTGTGTAAACACTCTTCCAGGTAGCAGAATCTTGTTGTCTATATGACATTGTCAACTGGTGTATCCGGTCGTTATTATGAAACTGATACATGGAAACGATTACATAGGGGTTTTCGTTCAGTTGTCGCAAGTATGAGATTTTAAGAGCTGTCCTACCGTTAACATTCACGATTTGAACACCATACCAACTAATAAGTTTTAAGCCTGTTCCACTAAAAGATTGTTCCGTCTGCAATTTTAGTTGTGCACTTAAATCCCTTAATTCTTCTTGTGTTGCACTTAGCTTTGTGGACAATTTCTCAAAATCGCCGTAGTTACCAATTGTTGTTTCTAAAATTACTCTTGCATAAGAAGCAAAGCCTGCACTATCGCCGCTGTTTAAACCTTTCTGCTGAAAAACAATACGATTATCTGAAATTTCAAAACCAAATTTTTTGCCTTGTTGTTTTTGGTATTCTTCAGCCAACTTTTTATAGTTGCCACTTTGCAATTCCATGTTTGATGGAATTGAAATATACCCAATGTTTTTGAGCAGGTAATTTTCCGATGATGTTTGAGCAAATGCAAAGACTGTGGCAAATACAGCTACAGTTGTGAATATTTTTTTCATGAATGGCAAGATTTTGCAAGTCCAAAAATTATTAAGAAGATAAATCCGATGATGATTTGACCAAGTAATGCGATTCCTGAAGCTTTTACACCTTCCTTTAATCCAAGTGCAACCATTCCTTTAAATTCTTTGATTGTTTGTTTTGCTAAATCAACAGATTGTTTTCTGGCGTTGTTCATCCAATTTTTAAGCGTCTCATCAGTGAATGAATAATCTGCATATTCAGTTTTCCTTTCCTGTTGTTTACTTCTATTTTCTTGTTGCGAATGCGTTTGTTGCTGATAATGGTTCTGCTGTTGTTGTTGATACTGATTATCTTGCTTGACTCCTTGTTGTTGCTCTCTGAAAACCTTAAATCTTTGATATTCGGTATTAAATTTTTGTCTTGCTTCTGGGTCTTTTAGTATTAAATAGGATTCATTAATTCTTTGCATTTGGGTAGTAGTATCAATTCCAGGATTTCTGTCAGGATGCCACTTTATTGCTTGTTTTCTGAAGGCTGCTTTGATTTCCTCTTGCGTTGAGTTCTCGTTTATCTCAAGGATAGCATAATAGTCTATAAACATCTATAATGATTATCTTTTATCAAGAGTTTGGCTATCTGCTGTTACGTCCTTTTTTGTTTCTTCCTCTGGTTTGTACTTTGATACAGCTCTAATTGCAGCAATGATGCCCACTACCAATACAATTCCTAATGGTCCTGGTGTTTTATGTCCTGAACTTTCCCTTAATCCCATGTTTAAACCCATAAGGATCAAACCTACGATAATAATTCCTACAATTACGACGGTTTTTGTTGCAGTTCTCATGATGGTTGTTTTTAGTTGTTATTGAATAGGGGAGAAAAAATTTTCTTCGGATTTCGGGTCTTGCACCAACTGCCATGTAGCACCTGTGTTCACGTTCATTAAGTATGTAAAACGCATGGCAAGCGGCGACAAAAACAAAGTATAATTTGTGCTGTTGTCAAACTGTGTATCTAATATGCTATGAGGTTGCCGAAGCAACTTATCCCAAGTCTCGTTTCCATTAGAAGATAACACCATTTGGTAAACGTCACCAGTGTAACTGTCAAGTTTGTAAGTTCCTTTTGCTGCAAGCGTTGATTGAATGATAGAATACCTTGGTTGTCGGGAAAATTTTACTGTTGGATTTTCTTGCCTGTTGTTGGCGGCTTGCGTTTCGGTACCTGTCTTGGTCCTGTCAGAATTAGCTTGGTTATCCTTTGTCTGGTTTTGGCATGAGAGAAGTGTCAGTAGTGCGATGCTAAATATAGTTTTGGTCTGTCTCATAAAATTTGCTTCCAACGTCGTTTTAGCGAATATACGAACGTATTAGTTTTTTATGATCTGAATATTGTCAACCTGGTTTTCAATTGCTTACTATTGATTATGCAAGATTCTAATTGATCGAGAAGAGTTTCGCAAATACACCCGACAGTCTTTTCGGTGCTGCTGGTTATTCGTACTGTTCAGGCGGCAGCATTATGGCCAACCGCACAACGCTGCCCCTTTGCCCTCCTCTGTGCAACACTCAGCGGTAAATCTGAATACAAGGCCCAGCGGGCCGGCAGTTTGGTAGAAAATAGCAATCAATCTCTAATAAGCCCCATCGGGGCGACACTAACCTTCATAGACACAGTTTATTGAATAGACCCGGAAATCCCGTCCGCAACGTCACAACTCGCCTCCGCAACGTTACAACTCGCCTCCGTAACGTTACAACTCCTCTCCGCAACGTCACAACTCCTCTCCGCAACGTCACAACTCCCGCCCGTAACGTTACAACTCCCGCCCGTAACGTTACAACTCCCGTCCGCTCGGTTACAACTCCTGTCCGCTCGGTCACAACTCCCGCCCGTAACGTTACAACTCCCGTCCGCTCGGTTGGAACTCCCGTCCGCTTGGTTACAACTCCCGTCCGCTCGGTTACAACTCCCGTCCGCTCGGTTGGAACTCCCGTCCGCTCGGTTAGAACTCCTGTCCGCTCGGTTGGAACTCCCGTCCGCAACGTCACAACCTTTTAACCTTTAAACCCTTAAACCTTTAAACCACCTTCCAACCTCCAACCTCTGACTTCCGACCTCCGGCTTCCGACTTCTTTCTCCCGTCCACAACGCCCAACCCTAAACCCCAAACCCCAAACCCCAAACCCCAAACCTCCTCCCTCCCTGACCAACCTCATTCCCCCAATACCCCGAACTTGTTATTTTTGCTCCTCACAGCACCGCATGAACAAAATCATCTTTACCGAAGAGTACTGTCAGCCCGGCAACCTGCACCCCTTCACCCTCACACGGCAGGTGCAGGATATCAGGGTCGGCATCCTCACCATCCGTGAGAAATGGGAGCTGATGCTAAAACTGCCCTCCTGGGACAAACAGGAAGGCGACTATAAAGACCTGGCCCGTTCCGTAAATATTGAAGATGCCGCCGCCGACAGCACCTGCCTGCTCATTCACAGCAATGTGCTGCCCACCGCCGAACTGGTGGCCGCCATCCGCAAACTGAAAGATGGCGAGTGCATTTCAACCCCCGGAGGCAGCAATATCGCCTTCCGCATTACCAAAAAAGAGATTGCCGGCACACATAAGATAAAAGTGGGCAGAACAGTAAACTTTGAAGGAGAGATAAAAGCTATCCGGTTCTCCTGGGATATCTTCCACCTCAACGATTGGGCTATCCGCCAGGATTTCGCCCTGCTTACCCGCAGGCGCAAATCGCAAAAGCTGTCGAAAACCAACCGGGTGGAAAATGCGGAACAGCTATTCGTGGAAAAAGGGGCCAGTATAGAGCATTGCATCATCAATGCCTCTACCGGGCCGGTATATATTGGCAAAGATACCGTGGTGATGGAAGGCAGCATTCTCCGCGGGCCGTTGGCCATCTGCCATAATGCCTGTGTGAAGATGGGAACGAAGATATACGGGGCCACCACAATTGGTCCGTACTGTGTGGCCGGTGGCGAAATAAAGAATTCCGTACTCTTTGGCTTCAGCAACAAGGCGCATGATGGCTATCTGGGCGACTCGGTAATAGGCGAGTGGTGCAACCTGGGCGCAGGCACTTCCAACAGCAACCTGAAGAACAATGCCAGCGATGTCCGCATCTGGACACCAAAAGGACAAATGGATGCAGGGCAGAAATGCGGGGTGCTCATGGGCGACTACAGCCGCACCGCCATTAACACCAGCATCAACACCGGTACAGTGATAGGGGTAAGCAGCAATGTATTTGGCACAGGGCTTACGCCAAAATACATTCCCAACTTTAGCTGGGGCAGCGAAGGCCTGCACCGTTACGATTTTGAAAAGGCCCTGCTGGATATTGAAGACTGGATGCAGATGAAAAACGCCACCATGACGGATGAGCAGCGGGTGATACTGAAGTATGTGTATGAAAAAGCAAGGGGCTGACCTGGTGATTGGTGAATGGTAAGAGGTGAGTGGGAATAACCAGCAACCAGCAACAAGGAACAAGCAACCAGCAACCAGCAACAAGGAACAAGCAACCAGCAACCAGCAACAAGCAACAAGAACAAGGAACAAGCAATTATTTATAAACAGTTAAAAACTATCAACTACAATGAGAAAGCAAATTGCAGCAGCAAACTGGAAGATGAACCTAACCTATCAGCAGGGCGAACAACTGCTGGATGATATACTGAATGCAGGTGTAAAACTGAATGAACACCAGCAGGCCATCTTTGCTGTGCCGTCTCCCTACCTGTTAATGACAAGAAGTGCCGTGGAAGAAGAACTGAACTACTTTGCATCAGCACAGAACTGCTACAATAAAAAATCAGGAGCTTACACCGGTGAAATATCAGCCGAAATGCTGAACTCCATCAACATCAAGTATTGTGTGCTGGGCCACAGCGAAAGAAGGGAATACTTTAATGAAAGCAATGCCATGCTGGCTGAAAAGGTAAACCTGTGCTTTGAGAATTTTATTACCCCGATATTCTGCTGCGGCGAGCCGCTGGCCATCCGTGAAGCGGGTACGCAGAATGAATTTGTGGCCACACAATTGAAAGAATCTCTATTTCACCTGCCGGCTGACAAGGTGAAAACATTGGTGATTGCCTACGAACCAATCTGGGCAATTGGCACTGGCAAAACCGCTACTACCGAACAGGCACAGGAAATGCACCAGTACCTGCGTTCTGTACTGGCCGCACAATACGGCGAAGAAGTAGCCAATGAAATTCCTATCCTCTACGGTGGCAGTGTAAAAGCAAACAACGCAAAAGAAATCTTCGCCTCACCCGATGTGGATGGTGGCCTTGTTGGCGGTGCCTCGCTGGTGGCTGCCGACTTTGTTGAGATTATTAAGGCATTGAAATAGATCAATGATTGGTGAATGAACCGGAAGCAGAAGGCTCAAAGCTCATAGCTCAGAGCTTCTGGCTTCCGGCATTTTAGTTTAAAAGACTTCGCATCATCGCAGAACTCTATCAAATAGTATTACAGCGGCAAAACCAGGTACTGCTCAGTTTCCTGAAAGTCCGGGCTGTGGTAAATGGCAAACATATTTATCCGCTTGCCGACAGCCGTCCTGTTGTGGTGAAAGTAAACCAGAACAATCCCCGCATTGTAATCACAGATGGCTATCACATTTCAAAACCGGCAAAGATTTCTTTTACCGATGCAGACATCTGTTGCTTTAAAGTGGAGTGTGCTATTAACGATACACAGTTTTATGTAGCGTTTGCCCTGATGGCGGTAGCCTACCTGCTGGGTATGTTTACGGGTTTTATCCTGCTGAAAGTATTCAGTTTTCTCCCGGTTATTTACCTGCTGGCCTTTTATTACATGAACCGAAAGGATTTCTTCCGGCTGGTGCCGGTAAAGAATTAAGACGCCGTTTCTTTTATTGCTTCGGGCAGCGGCATAAATTCAAAATCATTTAGTTTGTTAATATCCAGCACTGTCTTCATCTTATCGTCAGACGGGTGATACATTGTTTTGAACTTAGCTCCCCACACAATTTCACTGCTTACAAATGAAGTTCTGGCTACCACATTGTTGGAGAATCCTTCGTCAAAGGCTTTAATAAACACCATGATTTCAATATCTATTCGGGCAATATCTTCTTTGGTAAGTCCGTAGAAGGGACTGTTTTCATCTATTGGGTGAACGATTGTCCAGCTTAAGGGCAGTGTGTTCACCTTTGTAATCTGCAGGTCGAGGTTATAGAATTTATCCCGGAGGATGCCGTTTTCTTCTTCTGTAACAGCAACAGTAACTTTTGCTTCAGCTTCAGACAGCGTATTGTTTTTGTAAGGGGCCAGGCGAAACATCAGTGCGGTGCCTCCCTTGAAAGGTGCAATCAGGGCAATATTACTGAAACGGACAAATGCCTGAGGTCTTGAAAAACGGCCATAGAATAAACCGGTTGCCAATGCAAAGCTCAGCAGCCCGATAAAAGCTTCAAAGGTGGACACAGCACTGGCGGCAAAACCAACCGGGCTGATGCGTCCATAACCAACAGTAGTAAATGTCTGTGCACTGAAAAAGAATACTTCGGTAAAATTTTTCAGGGGAGAGCCGGTGTTTACACCACTGAGGTGGTTAATGCCAATGAGATAGTATATACCGGCAAAGAAAAGGTTAATGGTAATATACACGGCGATAAGAAGAAGGATGAATTTACCGTTCTTCATTTCCAGCAGTGTATGGTACCAGCTGTTGCGGCCAAAGAAGCTGATGCCCCGTTTTATCACATTGGCATATCCGTCTTTATTTACAAAACGGCCACCGGTGCTGGAGCTGTTGTTGCCAAAGCCGGTATTGTCTTCGGTTTTAAGATTTCTGTTTCTTTTCAGAATAGCCATTGCCAAATGTATAAATATTTTGACGGAAGTTTTGCCCGCAGTGGCAGGTGCTTTACTTTTATGCCGATGGCCCGTAAGAAAATATTATGGTTATGCAGCTGGTATCCCGACAGGGTACAGCCTTTTAATGGTGATTTTGTACAACGCCATGCAAGGGCCGCTGCATTGTATAATGATATCTATGTAGTGCATGTGGCCGGAGATCCTGCAATGATGAAAAAGCAAGAAGAGTTTGTTACTGTTTCTCAGGGGCTGACGGAAGTAGTGGTTTATTATAAGAACAATAACTCATTCTATAGTAAAGTGATAAACCACCTGAGGTGGCTTCGGTGTACTAAAGAGGCAGTTGAGAAATACATCAGTGTGAACGGATTGCCTGATCTTGTACATGTGCATGTGCCATTTAAAATGGGAATCATTGCCCGCTGGCTGAAGAAAAAATATAGTTTGCCTTATGTGGTTACTGAACACTGGACAATATATCAGCCTCAAAGTCCCGTTAGTTATAAGAGCCAGAATTTTTTTATCAGGAACATCTTAAGGAGTGCGGTACAAAGTTGTGATAAGCTGGTGCCGGTTAGTTCAAATCTTGGAGAGCTGATGAATGAGCAGGTGGCGAAGAAGGGTTTCTCTGTATTAGATAATGCGGTTGATACAAGCTGTTTTAATTATGAAGAAAAAAATAGTGAGGCAGACATATTCTGCTTTATTCATGTGTCATCTATGAACAGTTTGAAGAATGCCGAAGGATTGCTAAGGGCATTCAGCGCATTATTGCAGGCTGGCGGGAATGCAGAACTCGATATGGTGGGTGATACAACACCTGGAATAAGGAATTATGCTGCAGCCCTGGAGTTTCCTGAGGGAATAGTTCGCTTTCATGGAGAAGTCAGTAACACAGAAGTGGCAGCTTTTATGAGAAAAGCAGACTGTTTTGTTTTGTTCAGTAATATAGAGAATTCTCCCTGTGTAATCGGCGAATCACTTTGCTGCGGTTTAACGGTAATAGCTACAACTGTTGGCGGTATTTCAGAGTTGGTGACAGAGGAAAACGGAATACTTGTTGCGGCCGGAGATGAAATTGCCCTTGCTGCTGCAATGAAAAAAGTCTCAGAAAACTATTCAATGTTTGACAGAAAAGAAATAGCTGAAAATGCATTAAGCAGATTCAGCTATCCTGTAATTGGTAAGAAGATTGATGAAATATATCAGTCGCTTCTTACGGGTAATTAGTCTATCCTTTCAGTTTTTTCACCAGCCCGATATATTCATTCATTGCATCAGTTGTCGATTTGCCTTTCAGTGCAGTCCATGCTTCATATTTGGCTTTGCCTACAAAATCAAAGGGGTTGGAGGGAGGATCAATATTTACATCACCAGTGCTTCCTTGTTTGTAAAGAGAATATAATTGCAATAAAGTTTCGTTACTGGGTTTCTGCGACAAGGTTTTGCTTTCTGCTACGGCCTGTTCAAATTGTTCTTTTAAATCCATTTGGTGTGTTTTTGCGAAAGTAAGAGTTTAGCAATTATAGAAAAGTTGCATTAACAAAAATTTATTTCATAATCTCTGTGATAACCGTACCTACAGAGCCTGAGGGCATCTGTATTTTCAGCAGGGCAGCAATTGTTGTCGCCACATCCGTCATATATGTTTCACGGTTAGTTTTTCCTTGCTTAATTCCCCAGCCGTACCATATCAGCGGAATATGCGAGTCGTAAGGGTTCCATAGTCCGTGAGTGGTACCTGTATTGGAATAACCATCTATATAACCAGGTTTCAGAATGATTTGTATGTCGCCACTTCGTTTTGGATGGTAGCCATTTATAAGCGATTTTCTGATGGGTTCCGGCAAGGTTGTTGTCATCAGTTTTTCGAGATTAATCACCCTGTCAATTTCCGGCAATGAATACAGGTGCGACATCACACGGTTGATAAATTCAGTTCTGTTTATGCTTGCTGAGTCTATAGCTTTATCATTGAAGTATAGTTGGTAATTCTCAAAGTTGATAATAAGATTTTGCACATTGTAAATCTCAGCCAGTTTGGTATTCAGTTTTTTAATTTCATTATCAGCCATGAGCCTGCCGGCAGGAATTTTGTGTTCGGTAAGAAACTCCGGTACATGTGCCACGCCGTGGTCAGCAGACAAGAAAAGGGTGTATTGATTTTTTCCAACTTTGGTATCAAGGAAGTCAAACAATGAGCCAAGGTCTTTATCTATACGGAGGAATCCATCTTCTGCTTCAATAGAATTAGGCCCGAAAGCATGACCGATATAATCAGGAGTGGAAAAACTGATTGTGATAAAGTCTGTTACGTTGTCAGTTCCTAATTGCTCTCCCGTAATAGCCGCTTTTGCAAATTCAGAAGTCATTGTACCACCCATCGGAGTGGAGGCTATTTTACCAAAATCTTTCCCGATGAACTTTGTAAGGTCATATGGGAACCCATTGCCAAAAGGTTTGTTCTCGTAGCCTTTATTGTCCTCTGTGCTTTGAGAGTAAGTATTAGCAGGATACATCAGTTTCCAGCCCTGCTGGTAATACTTATCTGTTAATTTCTGGTCATTGAATGATTTTGCCCATGCAGGTAAATCATTCATGTAATAGGTTGATGTAATCCAGTTGCCAGATTTACTGTCGTACCAGTAAGCTGCATTGGCACTGTGACCGGCTGGTAAAATGCCGCCCCTGTCTTTAATAGCGATACCAACAACTTTACCTTTGAAATTCGTGGCAAGTCTTAACTCATCACAAATGGTGGTTACCAGCAGGTTTTTCGGGCTTTGCCTGCCAGATGTTGTGGCGCTGCCCACCGTAGCAACAGCATCATCTTCTGTGCAATAAACATTTTTTTGTTTCGCCTTATCCCACCAGTTGTTCCCAACAATACCATGAATGGCAGGTACAGAACCAGTATAAGGGGAACTATGTCCGCAGGCAGTAACCGTAGGTGAATAGGGTATAAAAGTATTTTCACAACTGTATCCCTGGTTAAGCAGTCTTTTAAAACCTCCTTTAGCATCATACCTGTCATAATATCGGTATAGGTAGTCCCACCGCATCTGGTCGAGAATTATACCAACCACCAGTTTTGGCCTTTGGATGGTTTGTTGTGCTGTTGACTGAATGGCAAATAATGAAATAAACAATGCAAATGAAAGTAAACGTTTCATGCTCTTTTGTTTTTGGCAAAATTAAGGGAATGAAAATGGTGGGATGATTATGAAATTATCAAATGACAAATAATATGACAGATGTATTGCAGTTCAGGGTGTTTTGATTGGAGTACAATGTTCGGATAGGATTTTAACCCTCCCTTTTAGTTTAATAAGGGTAATGCTGCAGCGCTGGCTGTCGTCAAACTCCTCGCCATGGTAAGAGCCTTTTCCATACCAGATGGAATTGACAACGGCTGTATTCCCTTCGATTATAATGCTGAACTTGCTTCGTTCCATCGTTTGTAATTTGTAAACAGACGATGAGGCTGTTTTTAGCAGGCTGTCCCTGTTAAAAGTTCCGCCGGACTGGGTGAAATACAGGTAATGTGGTGACAGAACAGAGTCAACTGCAGCGGCATTTTTATTTTCCCAGGCGTCGTCGAATTTATTTATTACAGCTATTACTTCTGCCTCCGTAATTATTTCAGTTTTTTTTCCACAGGAGAGTAGAATGGAGGCGAAAACAAATAAAGGGATTAGTCCGCTGATCTTCATGTTATAAAAATATATCAGAATCTTTAAACGAAAAACTCCGGGCAACCGTATTTAGTTTTTCACCTTTTTTGAGATTGTAAGTTACAGAATCCTTACATTTAATCTTAAAACAAACCAACAATGAATAAGTTCGTAATCATCGCAGGATTATTGTCAATGTCCTTTTTACTTGTTTACTGTAATCCGTCGAAAAAGGCTGCAAAGACTGTTGTTAAAACCGGTTATGCAAATGACATATCCGCTTTAGTGGTTAGTAATTGTTCTCCCTGCCATATCCCGGCCAACGGCGGCAAGAAAAAACCCTATGACAGTTATGCAAATGTGAAAACCGATATTGATGAAATTATCAGGCGGATAGAACTTAATCCCGGAGAAAAAGGATTTATGCCTATGAGAAAGACTACTAAACTTAGCGACAGTGTAATAGCTGTATTTAAAAAATGGAAAGAGGACGGACTGGGTGAATAAAATATTCTCTGGCTAATCTCATCTCTGAGCACCCTCAAACAATATGGCATAAGTTTCTTCACTCCACTCAACTTTGAGCAGGTTGTAGAAAAGTGTTTTTTCTTCCCTGACGGGCAGTTCAATCATCAGTTGCCATTTGTAGGCTGAGATGTACTGGTTTTCGTTTAACCTTACCCAGCCGTATTTCTTCTTGCTCAGCAGTTCGTTCAGGTATTTCTTGTAGCAGGAGTCGCAATTGGCAATTACTTTTTCAGAGATGCATTTTTTATTTGCATCAAAAGAGTATTCAAAATTTACAGACTGACTGCCTGTGCCTCCGACAGCCATTTTAATGCTGTTTTCTGTACTGATAAAGCTTACAGTAGTGCTGTCGTTGCCCGGATTGTATTTCTTCAGATCCTTTAGTACTTTGTCATAGTCCTTGCTGATAAACCGTTGGGCTTTAGCCGGAACAACTGATGTTATCAGGAATAGTAAACAGAGGGCTGATAAAAAAGGAATGTGTTTTTTCATGATGAACTGATTGCTAAGGCTAAGATACAAAAACTCTTTTTCGGGTTGAGTGAATAAGATATGCAGCCCTTATCTTTGTCGCCTTTTGAAACCACAACTATGGCATTACTTGAATCTATTATTGAGGTAAAATCTTCTGTACTGCCCGGTGCGGGGAATGGTTTATTTGCAATGGAATTTATTCCCAAAGGATCTTTAATTGTTGAGTACAAGGGAAAAATAACCACATGGAAAGATGTTGACCACGATGATGGAAATAACGGCTATATTTTTTATGTTACAAGAAATCATGTTATAGATGCCGGCAATTATACATCGGCGCTTGCCCGCTATGCCAACGATGCAAGGGGAATCGGAAGGGTGAAAGGCGTCCTTAATAATGCTGAGTATGTTGAGCATGGTAAGAAGGTGTACATTCAGGCAGTGAAAGATATTCCGGCAGGAGCAGAAATATTAGTAACCTATGGAAAAGAATACTGGGATGCCATCCGCCACAATATAGAAATGGACGCTGTAAAAAACAAAGCTGAAAAAAGAAAACAGTTCAATCCGGCGGGTTAACTCGTTCTTTCGGTCTTTATCTTCAGGTATTCTTCTTTTATATTAATAGCTGCCTGTTTGGGAAAGGTGACATTATTCTCGAATACAAAAATGTCATCCTGTTCTGGGTTTATATCTGCAGCCAGTTTAATCCATTTTTCAGTCCAAACATTGTAATGGTGCAACAATGCAGTTGTATCCTGCTGAAGGGAAGGGGATAATAGCTGACTGTTCCCGTTTATTATCTTGGTGATTTTATCATTTTGCTTTTTTAGTTCCTGGGCAAAACGGAAAGTTTTTCCTCCGGCAATGTAGTTTTTATATGCAATTCCCGATGCTTCAATTGATTCATGCAGTAATATGATCAACTCTTCGTATGTCATTAAGATATTTTGCTTGCAAGGTAGTTAATCGGCTTTTATCGGGTATGAAAAACCGCCCCGGATTGGGGCGGTCTTCAGGTGTATTCCGTGTTAGAACCTGTTTCTTTCTTCTTTTTTGTAATAACCTTCATTGTTGTCACGGCCTCTTTCGTCACGGTCGTTCCAGTCTCTGCGGTCGTTGTCATTGTGTCTGTTCTTTTTTACTTCATCAATGCGGATATTGCCAAAGCGGTCGATCTTAATTTCAATATCACGGCCTGCAACGAAGAAGTTTTTTGCATCCACCAGTTTCTCCTGTCTGCCGAAGAATCCTCTTCGCATTTCGTACACTTTAATAGTGTGGCGGTTGCCATTGAAATGGGTTACAGGAATCCTGATGTAGTCGCCAAAATAGCTTCTGCCATCAATGACAATTTTTAAATTGTTGCGGCTGAAATTCTCTACCGTAATTTCAGGCCTGCGGTCGGCTGCCATTAACACAACTCCGAATAACAATCCGATGGTAAGGGTAAAGATCTTTTTCATTTTGCTTCGTTTTAATTTCTGCTGCAACCGCCGGACTGGGTGCAGTACATTTTGTTTTTGTCCGGTCGGTACATATAATCCAAAGCAAATGCCAATGTGCCAAACTTTGGTAAAGGAAATGTTAATGATGAATGAGGGTGTTTTCTCAATACGGAGTAAATGACAATTGAATTACTCTGAAGTTATTTGCAGGGGGGGATTACTCTGTCCAACTCGTTGTCTGCTTATATCTGTGTGTTGATAATAGTAAGTATCTGTAATCTTCAGCAAGTAAGCAAATCCCAAACGTATTTCCAGTTGCCGTCAGACTCCCAATGAAAATATTTTTTTTGTTTTGACAGTACTTTCCTTAATATCCGCTTTACAAAAAAGTTGACATGATACATCAATATTTATATATTATTTCAAACGGTAAATCTTGGGGAACTCTCGCTGATGTACTTGGAATTCCTGTATCAACAATTTCCTGCCAAACTCCAAGCGAATTAAACACTTTGGCATTCCAACCAGGTAAACCCCTGGAGCCTTTGATCTTTATTGGAGGAGAGTAACATTCGTTATCATTACTACAATGAGCTTGATATACAAGCCAATAAGATCCAGGGGGTAAGGTCTTATTAATATTAGCTGAGAGTTTCCAGATTTTATAATTTAAAGTTGGGTTATTTGTTGCAGTGGGTATTTGTGTATTAAGTATTGCATACATCATTGAATCTTTTGTTTCGGCAAGAACATTTGTTGACATATTGCCAAAGATTACAGAAGACCCGGCTGTTTTAGGATTTCCATTCCAGATTTCAATACGCAAAACATCAAAAGGACAAGTGGCAACATTATCTCCGTTTACATAAACCGATATTTTGGATAATGCCCAGGTTTGTCCAGCCGGAACCATGAAGTCGTCAGCCGCCTTATAATTAAAGTATGAGTTGTAATAACAGGCGTAACCAATAACTGAATTACTAACTGTTTCTCCCGGGACATATTGTGCTTCGCTCCATTGATATCCTGCTGGCGCAGATGTGCCACTATATGTTGTAGTGCCAGTGGAAAGGTACCCGTTGGTATATATTCCATCTCTGTTTGGTATATCTGGCGAATTATTGTCATCGTTTGCCTTTTTACTACAGGATAGTAAAAAGGCAAAGATAATGGCTGGATAAAGTTTTGAAAGCATGAGGCAGGTTATTTAATGTTGAAATTATAGCTAATATATTTCTATATATTGTTTTTTATCAGTCTTATAAATGATTTTTCTCAGGCTGTGTATTTCTTTATAGAATCTAATAGAAAATAAAACCAACCTATCAGGTTAGCTTTATTTTACATTGTGTACTATTTCTTTTCCGGCAGCGTTTCTCCCAGCCACTTATAGAACTCTCTTTGCCATACTAATCCGTTTTGCGGGGCAAGTACCCAGTGGTTCTCTTCAGGCAGGTAAAGAAAGCGGCTCTTAATTCCTTTTAATTGTGCAGCCTGGAAAGCCTGCATACCTTGTTCGGCAGGTACACGGTAATCCTTACCACCATGTATCACCATAATCGGAGTATTCCACTTTTCAACAAAGTTTACCGGGTTTTGCTGGCTGTAGGTACGCATGGCTACGGCATTCTTTTTATCCCAGTAAGCTCCGCCATAGTCCCAGTCGGGAAACCATATTTCTTCTGTGCTGCCATACATGCTGCGCATATCAAAAATACCGTCATGAGCGATAAATGATTTGAACCGGTTGTTGTGTACTCCTGCAATCATAAATACTGAGTAGCCACCATAGCTGGCTCCTACACAACCCAGCCTGTTCTTATCAACAAACTTTTCTTTGGCCAGTGCGTCAATGGCCGAGAAGTAATCCCTGATGGCCTGCCCACCGTGGTCTTTGCTGATGTCTTCGTTCCACTTGGTGCCGTGGCCGGGCATACCTCTTCGGTTTGGTGCTACAACGATATAACCATTTGAAGCCATCAGTTGCAAGTTCCAGCGGAAGGAATAAAACTGTGTTAGTGGCGATTGTGGCCCTCCCTGGCAATAAAGCAGTGTTGGATATTTTTTGGTGGCATCAAAATCAGGCGGATACACCACCCACACCAGCATTTTCTTATTGTCTGTGGTTTGCACCCATCTTCTTTCAGTGCGGCACATGCCGATTGATTTATAAGCGGCATCATTTACATGGGTGAGTTGCGTTATGTTTCCATCAGGCAGGCTCACTGTGTATAATTCTGCAGCATGGTTCATGTCGGTTCTGGAAACCACTAAAGTGTTACCCGACTGACCAATGATATTATTGATGTCAAAATCTCCTTTGGTAAGCTGGCGTACGATAACAGCCATTTTAGTAAGACCAGGGTAGTTCACTACGAACAACTGTAACGTACCATTGATGGGCGCCCAGAAATATATTTCCCTGCCATCATTGCTCCAGCGGTAACCTTCCACATGAATGTCGTCCCTCGATGCGGTGAGGTTCATTTTGGTGATGCCGTTGCTTACAATGATATCTTGCTTGTCTGCCTCAAAGCCATCCCGCTTCATACTCAGCCATGCCAGGGCTCCCTGTTTATTAAACTGCGGGTTCTGGTCATAGCCCATCATGCCTGCTGTCAGGTTTTTTGTTTCGCCGGTGGCGATATTGTACTGGTACAAATCGGTGTTGGTGCTTTTGGCATAGTCAACACCAAATTTTTTCTTGGTGCAGTACACAATGTATTTGCCATCGGGACTCCATACATAATCTTCGTCACCGCCAAAAGGTTTTTGCGGACAATCATAGGGCTCGCCGGGCATAATGTCTTTTTCGTCTGCCGGTTTACCGTCAGTTATTTTTGAAAGAAATACATGGTCGTATTTTCCATCTTCCCATGTATCCCAATGGCGGTTGTTCAGGTTGTCGTAGATGTAAGTATTCGTTTTGGTGAGTTCGGGATAGAAATCACTGCCAAAAACATTTTTCAGTTTCACCTCTTTATTGCTGAGCAGGTAGCTGCCGTCAGGCGAAATATTCTTATCGTTCAGCAGGCTGTCAGGATTGGCGGTTTCAACCGGTGTGCCTCCCGTTATGGGAATAACATAGGACTTGCGTTTTATTTTATTGGCCTCCATGTCAGGA
>CALLZY010000197.1 GCA_937858715.1 uncultured Chitinophagaceae bacterium
AAGTTTACCAATCATGGCCTTCTGTTGGGAGTGGGTTTCCAGGTTTTCCTGAGAGGAAAAAAATAAAGTTTAAATAACTGAACTTAATAAAAAACCCCGGCAAAACCGGGGTTTACTTTTATTACAACTTATTCGTTTTATTTAGTCATCATTTGCTTTGCCTCAATGCTGAGAGTAGCATGCGGCACAGCTTTTAATCTTGCCTTATCAATCAACTTTCCGGTAACACGGCAAATACCATATGTTTTGTTCTCAATACGCATAATCGCCTTCTCCAGGTGATCAATAAACGTAATCTGCCGGCTGGCCATCTGGCTAAGTTGTTCTCTTTCCATGCTTACGCTGCCATCTTCCATGGTCATATAACGGGCTTCATCCATGTCGCCACCTTCGTCTTTACGGGTAATTAAGCCTTGTAAGTAGCTCAATTCCTTTTTGGCGGCATCCAATTTCTTCATGATAATCTCTCTGAACTCTGCAAGATCGGCATCTGAATAACGCATAGTGGGTGTTGCGGGTTGATAAGCTATCGAAGCATCCAATACAGACTTGGTAAACTCCGGCTCGTATTTTACTGAACTTTTAGTTGTAATCTTTGGCATTACAACTTTTGTTGGTTTAGGCGGTTCCTTTTTTGTAACGGCTGCAGCTTTTGGTTTAATAGAAACCAACGATTTTGGGTCAACACCATGCTTTTTCGGTGCCGGTGCCGGTTGTTCTGCTTTTGGTGCTGGTTTCGCAACAGGTTTGACCTCTGCCTTGGCAGGTATTTTTGCCACTGGCTTTGCAACAGGCTTAGGAGCAGGCTTTACTGCTTTCTTCGCAACAGGCTTAGGAGCAGGCTTTGCTGCTTTCTTTGCTGCAGGTTTGGCGGCAGGCTTTACTGTTTTCTTAGCTACCGGTTTCCCGCCTGTCGGACGGGCAGGTTTTGCGGCTGGTTTCGGAGTGTTCTTTTTCACTGTTTTCTTTACTGCCGGTTTTTTTTGTGCCGGCTTTTTAGGGGCGGGTTTGGCGGCCTTTTTGGGAGCCTTTTTTCCACCAACAGGGCGGATTTTCTTTTTAATTGCCATAAATTACCCTTTTTTTAAAACTTTCACATTAAGCAAATAATCGTTAATATCTATCTCATTATCAGCATCTAACGCCGATACAAACTCCAGCGTATCTGCCAGAATTTCGGCGCAAATATAATCTTTATAAGCTGCCAAAGAATCTTTTATTCCCTCTGCTGCAGAAACCTGTACATCAATTCTGTCAGTGAGGTCAAAGCCGCTGTCTTTCCGGATTTTTTGAATCCTGTTTACAAACTCCCTGGCATTTCCTTCGGCCTCCAGTTCGGGGGTAACGGTAACATCGAGGGCAACCGTTAAACTTCCTTTTCCAGCTACTGTCCACCCCGGAATATCCTCACTGCTTATCTCCACTTCTGCGATTTGTAATATTACAGGTTCGCCGTCAATTAACAAATTATATTGACCTTCTTTTTCCAACCGTGCAATGTCCTCCTGTGTGAATTGCGCCAGGGCAGCAGAAACCGCCTTCATTTTGGAACCCAGTTTTTTACCCAGGGCAATAAAGTTGGGCTTGATTTTTTTATGAATAAAAGTATTGTCGGGGCTCAGGTACTCCACTTCCTTCACATTTACTTCTGCCTTTACTAAATCTTCCACTTTTTGAAGTTGTTCTTTCATTGAAGGGTTCAAAGCCGGTATAAGCACTTTTTGTAAAGGCTGCCTTACTTTGATATTTACCTTTTTTCTTAACGACAAAATCAGTGAAGAGGCATCTTGCGCAAGCTGCATTCTTTCTTCAAGCGATTCGTCAATTACAGCAAGATTTGCCACCGGGAAATCAGTATGATGTACAGATTCTGCAGCAAACCTGTTTGTTACTTTATTAAGGTTCTGGAAAACATTATCACTGAAGAACGGTGATATTGGCGCTATTAACCTTGCAATCGTTTCAAGACATTCGTATAAAGTCTGGTAAGCACAAATCTTATCCTGCTCATATTCTCCTTTCCAGAAACGGCGGCGGCAGAGGCGAACATACCAGTTGCTCAAATGCTCATCCACAAAATCTTCTATCACCCTTCCGGCCTGTGTAGGTTCGTAGTCATCCATATATTCGTTCACCTTCTTTACCACTGTGTTGAGCAGTGAAAGAATCCACCGGTCTATTTCAGGTCTTTCTTCCAATGGCACATAGGCTTCTTTAAATGCAAAACCATCCACATTGGAATACAGGGCAAAGAACTGATAAGTATTGTACAGTGTCCCGAAGAACTTTCTTTGCACTTCTTTAATGCCTTCAATGTCAAATTTCAGATTATCCCATGGAGAAGCGTTAGTAATCAGATACCATCTTGTTGCATCAGCACCATATTTCTCAATAGTATCAAACGGGTCCACGACATTGCCCAATCGCTTGCTCATTTTGTTGCCATTCTTATCAAGCACCAGCCCGTTGGAAACAACCGTTTTGTAGGCCACAGAATCAAATACTAAGCAGGCAATTGCATGAAGTGTATAGAACCAGCCTCTTGTCTGGTCAACGCCTTCGGCAATAAAATCAGCCGGGAAACTTTGCTCAAACGTTTCTTTGTTTTCAAACGGAAAATGCCATTGGGCATAGGGCATGGCACCACTGTCGAACCATACATCAATCAGGTCGGGTATTCTCTTCATCGGCTTGCCTGAAGGGCTTACCAGGGTGATGCCGTCAACAAAGGGTTTGTGTAAATCTATCTCCTGAGTTGTGAGCCGTGAGTCGTGAGTGATCCCTAACAGTTCTTCGGCTTTTTTAGCTTCGGCCCGCAGTTCTTCAACCGACCCAATACATATTTCTTCTTCGCCGTCTTCTGTTCTCCACACAGGCAGCGGAGTGCCCCAGTAACGGCTGCGGCTCAGGTTCCAGTCAACTAAGTTTTCGAGCCAGTTGCCAAAACGGCCTTCGCCGGTGCTTTTGGGTTTCCAGTTGATGGTTTTGTTCAGTTCCACCATCCTGTCTTTTAATGCGGTCGTTTTTATAAACCATGCATCCAGCGGATAGTACAGAACCGGCTTATCAGTTCTCCAGCAATGCGGGTAGCTGTGTTCGTATTTCTCAACCTTAAAGGCCCTGTTTTCTTTCTTCAGTTTAACGGCAATGTCCACATTCACATCCACATAGTCTTTCTCGTCTTTGTAGTTCTTCACATACCTGTTGCTGAACTCACCCATACCTTCCACAAATTTCCCTTCCCTGTCAACCATGGTGAGGATGCCGATGTTGTACTTCTTGCCTACTTTAAAGTCGTCGGCACCAAATGCAGGCGCTGTGTGTACGATACCTGTACCATCTTCAGTAGTAACAAACGTATCCACCAGCACACGGAAAGGTCTGGCACCGGGGGTGAGTTCTTCAATTACTGCATGAGAGTTTGCCTCGTAAGGGAGAAGTTGTTCGTATTCGCAGCCTTCGATATCGGCACCCTTGAATTCTTTTATTACCGAGTAAGGAAGATTTTTTCCGTCGTTGTTATAAGCCGCTATGTCTGCATTCTCATTCTCCGCCTTAAAATATTTATGCAGCAATGGCTTTGCCAGCACCACATTCACCGGCAGATGTGTATAAGGATTTACGGTGCTTACCAGCACATAATCAATATTAGCTCCAACTGTAAGGCCAAGATTTGAAGGCAGTGTCCAGGGTGTGGTTGTCCATGCGAGGAAGAATATCTCGGCACCATGCACAGCATCATGCAGGAATTTACTTTTCTCATCCTGCACCGCCCGGAACATCGCCACACAACTGGTGTCTTTTACATCTTTATAGGTTCCTGGCTGATTCAGTTCATGCGAACTTAAACCGGTGCCGGCGGCAGGCGAATAAGGCTGAATACTCACACTTTCATACAGCAGGCCTTTCTTGTACAGTTCTTTCAGCAGCCACCAGAGTGTTTCGATGTACTCGTTCTTAAAAGTGATATACGGGTCGTTCAAATCAACCCAATAGCCCATTTTGCGGGTAATGTCATCCCACTTGTCTTTGTAACGGAGTACGGCCTCACGGCAAGCTTTATTATAATCTTCAACAGATATCTTCTTGCCAATATCTTCTTTGGTAATACCCAGTTCTTTTTCCACTCCAAGTTCAACAGGCAGACCATGCGTATCCCAGCCACCTTTACGTTTTACCTGGAAGCCTTTCATGGTTTTATAACGGCATACCAGGTCTTTCAATGTGCGGGAAATAACGTGGTGGATACCGGGCATTCCATTGGCACTGGGCGGTCCCTCATAAAAAACAAATGGTGTGGCACCTTCCCGAAGGGAAACACTTTTCTCAAACGCATTCATTTCTGTCCACTTTGCCAGTATTTCCTGTTCAAATGCGGGCAGGTTCAAACCTGAAAATTCTCTGTAAGTAACACTCATAACCTTTCTGATAAAATGGCAGCAAAGGTATGAATAATACTGCCTTTTCAGGTAATAAACAAGAAAAAACCGCCCTGGAAAGGGCGGTCGTTACCATTAAACCATAAAACCAAAAAAACCTAACCCTTCTTTATCAAAATGGCCTCGTAAGCGGGGTAACCCCTTTCGCCGTTTTGAGTAAGGGCCGTAAAACGAAGTTTATAGTAGTTATTACTACCGTCTTTAATAATGTAATACCTGTCGGTTCTTACAGCTGGTGAAGTGGTAGGGCCGCCACCACTGCGCCAGTCAGCACCAATTGCCGTCTGTACCGATGAAAACGTTTGAGCCGCAATATGGGTTGAATCAAATGTGGCAAAAGGTATGGCAGCCGTCGTTACTTTAGCCGATTGTACATTTCTGTTCAGCAGGATAATATCCTGGAACAAATAAGGCACTTCGCCTGCACCAAAATTTGTAACGTTGGAGAAATAAGTCCAGGCAAGATCCCATTTCTTTTTCTCCGGGTCCACAGAAACAAGGCCGTTATCGAAGGATACGTATTTAAAAAAGTATGCGTCATCTTTTGGAATATCCACCGAAGTAAATGAAGTGGCCGCAATATCAGCATACTGCAAAGTGTATCCGCCAGAAGTATTGCGGATAATACGAACTTTCTTCCAGCCCCGTGCCGGAGCCGGACTGCCCACACCCAAACCACGGTTAACAATATATACTTTGTTATCGGTGGCGGTAGCCGAAACCTGGGCAATGGCAGTTCTTGTTAAGTCGCCATTGGGATAATCAATGTAAGGCAAAGACGTAGTTGTTGGGGTAAACAGGCTGAAGGCGACTTCATTTGTCAGTCCGGCAGTGTCGGCGGCCGTAACTGCGTTCAGGTCGTTCTTATTGATTTGCTTTGCCATCATTGCGGAGGACGAATTCAAAATAACCCTGAAATCATCACTTCCTGTATAAAAACCAAGGTCCCATGCAGTGCGGTTAACAGCAGTTACACGGCTTGCACTTAAATCAATAAATGCTTTATTGGGATACAATACACCACCGCCATTGATTACTGCCGTTTCTGATGTTGCAATCAGCTCGTGGAAACTTAGTAAAAAAGAGTTCTTTATTCCTTTTCCTGAAGGCTGGCCAGTGCTGTCAATATCAAACAGCAGTTTCTCATCACCATCAAACAGCACTCCGTTTATTTTATTTACGCTGAAAGCTGCTGAACTGCTGCCAGCAGGAATTACCACAGTAATCTTTCCTGAAATTGCCGCCGGCTCGGTAGTGTAATCGGCGCCATAGGTAACTCCCTGTTCTGTCAGTCTCAACGTTACAGTTACATCAGCATTTACTGTTCTTGACATCAGCACTTTTTGCTCCAGCGTATTTTCAGCAGAGGTGATCCCTTGTGATGAATTTTCAAAATTCACCAGCAGGTTGGGCAGCTCTGCATCCCGTTTACGGCAGGCAACCATTACTACTGCAGCAGTAATAACAAGAGCCACTTTATTTATTATAGAATATCTCATAAATAATTTGTTTTTATTTCTGTTAGTTATTTTTTGTCCCAGTTAAATGATACCCCGGCAAAGAACGACCGGCCTGTGGCGATATTGGAAATTCCGCTTCCGGTATGCACACCGTTTATTGCATAAGTGCTGCGTATCCTGTCCACATCAAAAATGTTTCTTATACCAGCATTCAATACAAAGCTGGTAAACAGTTTCTTCGTAACATTAAAGTCTGCCATCTGAAAATCTTTCAGTTCTGTGAGTACAATCTCCTGGCTGGTATTGCGCAAATAGTATGGCTTTTTACCTGTGATCTTGCAGAACAAAGAGACATCAAGCCCCATCTTACTGAAGCTATATGTAAAGTTGCCTGTAAGTTCAGGCGACCATTGCAACTGGGGCAATGTTTTATCTTCATCTGAATACGTATTATAGAAACCAGTGTACGCACCTCCTAATGTAACTGACCAGTTTTTATGCCTTACTGAAACTCCAGCATTTACTCCTGCTGTTTTGCTTTCTGTAAAGTTTGAAACAATGGCTGTATCAGATCCTGGTGTGTAAACATAATCAATCAGGTTACGGATATTATTATAGAAACCACCAGCATTAGCTGTAAAAGAGATGTGCTGAGTAAGAGTTTTTCTCCAGTTAACAGAACCGGTAAAACTGTTTGATGTTTCTGCCTTCAGATCAGGGTTGCCAATAATCTGGTGATTCACATCAAAGAAGCTGAAATACAATTCCCTGATGGAAGGAGAACGAAATCCATTTGCATACGACAACCGCAAATCCCAGTTTTTGGCAATCTCAATTTTGGTATTAACCGATGGTACTGCCGGAGGCGCATCGTACACTGAATTCTTTATAAACCTCAGTCCGGGCCTGATTTTCACCTTTGGTAAAACAGAAATTTCTGAAGTAATAAAGAATGCAAAATCATTCACATTGTTTTTGCCCGATTTCAGCCTCTCCCCTTCTCCGCTTTCCATATTGATATCAACTCCGGGCTGTAAAGAAATCTTATCAGAGACTTTATAAAATGCAGTTCCACGGAATGTGAATCCGTTTGAATACACAACACTTTGCGCACCATCAGCAATATTCAATTTTACATCACCTGTTTGTTTGCTTACCGTGGTCGAAAAAACCTGCCTTCTGTAATTGGTGTAGGCCGCCTGTGCCTGAAAGTGCAACCCGCTGTTTACAAAATATGAGCCCTGCAGTTGCTGCATCAGCCTGCGGGTAAGATATTGCTGGTCAAAAGCCAGGTTTTCACCAGAAAACTGATCCTGAAAATCACTATAATTTCCCGGATTTGTAATCACCTCATCCAAACCATCGAGCCTGTAACGAAGGCTAAGCTTACCATTTGTATAACCCGCAAAACCGTTTGCGATACGCTGATCCTTTTTATGCCATATTAATTCCCGGCCTGATGCTGTATCCCTCCAACCGCCAAAATAGTTGTGTGAAAAAGATGCTCCGGCTTCCCATTTGTTTCTGCGTGTTGTAAATCCAGCATACTGATTATGTATTCCCTGCTGTATGCCATACTCATTTGATACAGACTCTTCATGTAACCTTGCATTTACAGAGAATTTTGAAAGTGCTGCCCTTTTTGTAATAATATTAATTACTCCGGCGAGGGCATCGGCTCCATAAACCACCGACATTGGTCCTTCAACCACTTCTATCTTTTCAATGGAGTTAATATCTATCTGATTAATATTTATCTCATTGGTTGTGCCCTGCCTTCCCACAACCGGCAAGCCATCAACCAGAATTTTTACATTCTGACCAGCCAACCCCAGCATGGTAATACCACTGCCGCCTGTTGCCACATCCTGTGAAAAGCGGATGTTCAGTTCGTTCTTGAGCACATCCTGCAATTGTGCGGCTCCCTGTTTCAGTATCCGGTCGTTACTAATCACCCGTACCTGGTAAACAGAGTTTTTGGCTGATTGTGGCTGATACTGACCCGTTATTACCACCTCTTCCAGGTCTTTTGGTTTTGTGGTATCCTCAGGAATTACCCTTCGGATTGTTTGGGCCCCGGCCATAAAAGAGAAAGATGACAGGAACAAAAGCAATGTTGATTTTTGCATACTTTTCAATTAAGGACACAAAAGTTCTTTAATCGTTTTAGTCTTTTATCATGCTTCTGTCATGAATTTGAAGTTGAAACATCTTTTACAAAAAAATGACAGTAAAGAAAAGTAAATCATATTGTTATATGACTTATGTCATTTACCTTGCTGTTTAAACATTAAAGCCCTCCCTGGAAAGGGAAGGCTTTGTAACTCTATCAAAACAATCAAAATCTGGCACCCAGACTCAGGAACATTGTCCTTCCATCGACTGGTAGTGCACCCGGACCCGGATAACCTCCAGCCCTTCGGGTAAAATAGTTTGTGTCAGCCAGGTTATTTATACCGGCCTTTAAAGTCAATGATTTATTTATTTTATAAACAGCGGTCAGATCGATTACTGTGTAAGATGGAATCAAACCATTATTACCGTTAGCCGAGGGTGTTTCAGTATTATTAGCATCGCTGTAGGCATCATCCACATAACTAAGTTGTGCTGTAAACATAAATGACTTATATCCCGTTGTAATGCCTCCACGAAAGATATTCATCGGCGCATTTTCCACCCTCTTTCCCTTTGTGGCTGCATCTTTATGCTCTGTACTGTATTTTGCATCGGTGTAACCGTATGAGCCGAAAAGAATAATATCGCCTTTTGTATTTTTTACAAAGGCCCGCCAGGGGTTAAACTCTGCATATCCTTCAAAACCTTTACTTGTGCTATTGCCCACATTTGTAATTAGCCTGTAGGATGGTGTACCGGCCACAGTAACTGTCCCAATCCTGTTATTGTACTGCAGGTAAAAAACACTTACATCAAACTGCAGGTAGTTTTTCACTTTCCCCCTGTAGCCTAAATCGATATTATACCCTCTAGAGTCTTTCAACTCCTGGTCAACTACATCGGTAGTTGGAGGCGCCTGCAGATTGGCAAATTGTATTGGCCTGTATGCCTGAGAGAAATTGGCATACAGTTCTGTATTTGCAATATGATATTCAGTTCCGATTCCGGCTAAAACAAAACTGCGGCTCCGTGTAATATTCTGAAGCAATATCTCACTGCCATTAGAAGCGTACCCGTTTCTGCCCGACGCAGTTCCTTTCAACCACTCAAAACGGATACCCGGAATAATTAATAATTTATCAGTAATCCTGAAAATATTTTCTGCAAAAATGGCTGCGTTGGCTGATGCAAATTCAATATCCCTTGGGTAGTTGCCTGTTACGGTCATGTCGTAATCACTTCCGGTGGTACCTTTTCCATCCGCCTGCCGGAAAGTAGTGCCAGTGTAGAGTCTCAGGCCCGCAGATAAGGTATTCTTCATACCGGCTAAACTGTAATCAGTAAGGAAGCGGCTTTCCAATCCCAGATTCCTGTATCTGTCTGCCTGAAGAGTTCTGCTATTATATTGTCCGGTAGCAAGGTTGATACTGTCTTTAACGGTTATTGTTTGCAAAAGGCCAACACTGTTTCTGTTGCCAATAGTGGCAAACAATTTGGTATTCCACCTGGTCTTATTGCTAAGCTGATAATTCAAAATAAAAGCTGGTGTGGTCCAGCTAATGTCAAACCAGTTGCGGCTTCTGAAACTTTGTTGCGGGTCTTGTTCTAACTGTACATCTGTTAACCCTCCTGGCTGCTGGCTACGGATATGTGAGTGCATTACTTCTGCCGTCAGTTTAACTTTTTGCGACAGCAGATATGTTGCTGTACCGTATGCGGCATTAGTATAATAGCGGCTATTGCTTCTCCAGCCGTCACCATTGCGATGGTCGAAAAAGGAATAGTAATGCCATTTTTTTGTTTTACCACCGATGGCATTAAAACTGTTAAACATGGCATTGCTGCCCACAGTTTGCTGTGTTTCAAATTCAATTTTATTATTTACATCGCTTCCATTTCTAAGAATGTAATTAACAAGACCGCCAAACTGCGGCCCGTATTGTAAAGATCCCTGGCCTCTTACCACTTCAATTCGCTGAACTGCCTGTAATTGCGGATTATAATATGCTTCGGGATATCCTAATGGATCGGCGGCAATATCATATCCGTTTTGCCTGATATTAAACTCCCAACTTCTGTTAGGGCTTAATCCACGGGCGGCAATCCCTATCTGGATTCCGCTTGGGTCACTTTCCCAAACCTGAATGCCCGGCACTTTTGCAAGTACCTGTCTCATTGTATTCGTTACCACATTACCCTGTACGTTATCCAGAACTATCAGAGCATTCTTTTTTCCGGCATAGATTGAAGTCCCCACCACTTCGGGCATCTGCTGATAATCGCTCCTGCTATTACGGCCAACTACTGTAATGTCGGGAAGATATTTATGTTTTGGATTTGTAGAATCATCGTGAAAAATTCCTTTGTCATCCTGCGAATAAGCCACTACAGTTGTTGCAACTGCCAAAATCAAAAACAATCCTCTGAGCATATAAAAATATTTGCCACAAAGATTTGTAGTAACCGTTGGATGATGATGCCGGATTGGGAAATCTGTTTACGGAAAATGGAAAAGATTAATCTTTAAAATACTCAACGCCGTTTTGACCTATATATCCTTCTTTTCCATTCAAATTAACCTTCAATACATGAAACACACAATAATTTCCATTATCGCCTTCAATAAAAAATTCTTTACTGTGCCTCATTTCATCATACTTTGGTTGTGTTGGCTTTATTTGCTGCTCGTAGAAAAATGCCCCAAACCTGCCCTCTTTTTGGAAAAAGAAACAACCCGTGCTCCTTTCAACATTGTCATAAATAAAGGGGAGAAATTCTTTTCCTAACTCATTTACAAGGCCGGTGCCAGTATTCTTTTCTGCTATTAGTATATACCGGCTTTGCCCATTTTCTCCCTTGTTGAGGGCATCCCAAAACAAAAAAGTGATTTCATCAAATTCATACTCCGTAATCCTTACCGGCTTATTTTCCCCAGTAAATACAACCGCTGCATATTTGCCATATTTCTTGATTGCATACGCTGAATATCCTCCCCTTATATACACAATATCATCAGGAGAAAATGTTTGTTTCAATTTTTCCACAATATCATCCGGCACAAAAAACTCCCCATTGTCCTGCGGCATCTGTTCATTATCCTGCACAATCATAGGTGGCACAAAAAATTCTGCTTTTGATGAGGCAGGAACTGCTTTTCCTGTTGTGACACTGATTTTATATTTCAGTTTTCCTTTAACACCAAGCAAGTAATTTCCAAATACATATTTCCCTTTAATTTTCTCCGGATAATCTGAAAGGTCATCATAAACAACGGGTATTATAAGTTTACCCGCAAGGTTATATAAGCCTGTTTTCTCATTGGCCTCAACCTTAATATTTCCATCAGAGAAATAAACAACATCATACTTCATCGGCACAATCGCTTTGCCTTTCTTATCCACAACTCCCCATTTTTCTCTTCCGCTTGAAACGATAAAAATGCCATTATCAACAACCAGTGAATCATATAGTGGTTTCACTACTACCGCCCCTTTGGCATCAATTGCCCCATACTTATTATTTAGCTTTACCACAGCATAATTTTCCTCTCCGAAAAATTCAGCACCATCCCAAGCAACACTTATCATAACCTTTCCGTTTGTATCGCAATAACCCCACTTACTCCCTTCTCTGTATGGCACTAAATATTTCGGGTTTCCGGCAAATGAAATAATGTACACGAGGGACAGTAAAACGGCAAAACAAGAATGGAAGAAAACTCTTTTCATAATATTATTATGTTAATCGGAAAATACTTACTGCAATAATAACAAATGCTAACTTCACAAAAAAGAAACTACATGAAGAAAATACTCTTCCCTTTTTTTGTCTTTGCCACTGTGAAGGTTTACACACAAGACAGCATGTTTACTCATTACAAAATCTATGACACGAAAGCAAAACAAACTGTACCTGTAGAAAAAATTGTGAGCCGCATGAGTGAGGCTGATGTTCTGTTTTTCGGAGAAGAGCATAACGACAGTACCGGCCATTTTCTGGAAAATAAAATCTTAAGAGAACTGTTTTCCGTTTACGGAAATCAAATTGTATTAAGCCTGGAGATGTTTGAAACAGACGGACAGTTGGCGCTGAGTGAATACCTGGCCGGAAAAATTGATGAAGCCCGGTTTTCAAAAGATGTAAGACTATGGAGCAATTATAAAGACTACCGTCCTATGATTGAATATGCAAAGCAAAATAGCATACGGGTACTCGCCGCCAATCCTCCAAGAAGATATGTAACAATGGTAAGCCGCCGTGGCATGGCATCGCTTGACAGCCTGTCGAAGGAAGCAAAAAAACTGCTGCCGCCGTTACCATTTGATACGCTAACGGGCCGGTACAGGGAAAAATTTTTTGAAACTATGAAAGGCAGCCCGGGCAGCAACAATCCAAAAGTTTATCACAGCCAAAGTCTTTGGGATGCTGGAATGAGTTACAGCATTTACAGCTATCTGAAAAAAAATAAAGGGCAGAAAGTATTCCACTGTGTCGGAAAATTTCATTGCGATGAAAAGTTAGGCACGGCTGCACAACTGGCATTGCGGAACAAGAAACTGAAAATCCTGAACATCAGTTGCTTCCCTGACGAGAGCTTTGATAATCCTGATTGGGAAAAGCTAAGTTATCTTGGTGATTACATTATTATAACCAATCCCAAACTCAGGAAAACATTCTGAACTATCGTCTGTTAATGTGATATGCCCGTTGTGCTTTTTGATTTTCAAGAAAGTGAAGTTTTTACCTGAGTTTTGCGTCTAACTCATTTCATAATCAGTAGTATGTCATTCTGCATCAGATGTAGTTCAGTTTTTCTATCCTGTCTTTTATCAATCAGCATGATTACGGGTGCACAGGAAAAAATTTTTTTTGAGCCCAAATCTGCCCGGGGCGGTTTGCAAAGCGACTTTATTGAATATAAAGACATAGTAGTATTTGAAACTTCACGGGAAAGCAGGTTTGATGACTTCTGCCAGATTATCCCCGCAGGCAATAATTATATTGTCATGGATTATTCAAATAAAAAAATTTTGCTGTTCGATAAAAAAGGAAAATATCTGAAACAGGTAAAATTTAAAGAAAGAATCGGTTCCCTTCAATATAACAAAGAACAAAACAGGCTGGAAGCAATATCGCTAAACAAGGCATATGAGCTTTCCCAAAAAGACTACGCACAAATCATTGAACACTTTGATAATCCAAAAAACTGGAAATATTTCCGGAAGTATTACCTTGACCTGAATGACACTTCCCATCTTATTTTCCGCAGACAACAGATTAACGGACTGGAGATGATGCGGGCTGAACCTTTTGTAAATGACCTAAAAATTATAAGTAAGGTTACAATTGACAAAAATTTTGACAGCCAAGAAGACTATGAAATAAAAATCTTCAAAGCAGATACCCTGCTAAAAAAATATTTCCCTTATAACAGAAGAAATGATTCCCGGTACATTTTTGAGGATTTCAGCATAAATGTATCTGCAACAGACAGAGCTGATCACAAATGGATTACCCGGCCGTATGATTACATGGTATATCAGCTAACCCCCGACAGTCTTTATGGGGTTTACAATTTCATTCTGCCCATTGACAGGGCGATGCCTTTAGATTTTTACACCACTGATTTTAAAGATAAAACAGAAAAAAATAACTATAAAAGGCAAAATAAAAAACTCATTAGTCATCTTTCCGTTAATACCATTTCGAACCGGTTTTTGCAGTTAAGACTTCAAAGCCTCGGCTATGAAAACAAAGGATATTTGTTTGACGCTGAAACAAAAGTGATATACGATAACGAAAAAATTTCACCTGACAGCCTCACTTTTCAGCTACCCTTATTAAACAACTGGGCATACAGTGACAATAAAATGCACTTCATCAAACTGACAGCGAAAACCGTACTTGAAATGATCGCATCCGGCAAAACAAAAAATATTACATACCCCGATAAATTAGAAATGTATTTAAAAACAGCAGATAAAAACACAAACCCGGTTCTAATATATTATACTTATAAAAACTAACAGTTAAACACAACAATAGTTTTCCTGATAAACAGAGACGAATTCAGTTTAAAAATGAAAATTTTCTTATTCAATATAATCTTCCTTTTACTTTCTGTTAGTGTATCTTTTGCACAGGGAACGGGTCGTATATATGGCACCGTAAAAGACTCAACAGGCGGTGAGTTTCTGGAATCAGCCACAGTTATTATTTACAGGCCCGACTCAACAGTCGTTACATTTAAGATAACAGACAAGAAGGGGTATTTTGAAATAGCCGGCATACCCCTTAAAGGAAATTATTTGCTTGCCGCCTCTTATGCAGGCTATAAAGATTTCGGTATGAAATTTAAAATGGACTCCGCAGTTAAAAAGTTTGATACAATTTTTCTTAGCGTTAAAAGTAATGACGAAGTTGTAGTAAAATCAATTATTCCCATAAGAATGAATGGTGATACCCTTGAGATAAACCCTGAAGCGTTTAAAATGAGTAAAGATGCTGTGGGTGAAGAATTGCTCAATAAAGTTCCCGGAGTTGTAATATGGGCTGACGGCTCTATTACAATTGATGGAAAGCCGGTTTCAAAACTATTGGTCAATGGAAAGCCCTTTTTAGGAAGCCGTGACCCAAGAATAGCAACACAAAACCTGCCAAAAAACATCATTGATAAGATACAGGTATATAGTGAAGTAGATGCAGCAAGCCAGCAAAACCAGGCAAATATGCTTAACCAGAATGAACAAAAAGACTCGCTGGTTACGATGAATATTAAACTAAAAGCAGATAAAAATAAAGGAGTCTTTGGAAAATACGGCGCTGGCATTGGCACAGCAGAACGTTATCAATTGGACGGAGCAGTTAATATGTTCAATAAAAAATCATCGCTGGCATTTGGCTTTGGCTCAAACAACACCAATACAAGTATTGCAAACCTGAACGAAATCATGCAGGAAAGTACTTTCCGAAATAATTATTCCAATTACAGGAACAGAAGCAACTTTAACAAGTCCGGAATAAACAGGGTAATTTCTCCGGGAATACAATTCTCTCATTCATTTCTTGAAACAGAGAGTGACAGAAGAAGAAACAGGATAGAGGGCGGCTATGATTTTAACAGTAATCTTGATAAAACAATAAGACAAAACTACCAGGAAAGATATTTGCTTGGTGGCGATCAGCTTATAAACTCTGAATCTGAGAGTTCCAATAGTTCTGAAAGACACAATGTAACGCTGAACTACACAAAGAGCAACCGCGACTTCAGAAACCTCAGCATAAACACCAGCAGCAGTTATTCTAGCGGAACATCAGAGAGCAAAAACAATACTGCCATCAAAAACAGTCAAAACGAACTGACGAGTGATAAAAAAAGCAATGTCTCCGGCAATAATAACAGTCTTTCCTTCAATACAGACTTGAGATTCTATAACAGCAATTTCGACAAACCGCTTGTCAATTACAATATCACCAGTTCCTTCTCATACAACGAAAACAACTCCTCCAGGAACGAAAGCAATTACTACAACTTCTATTCTCCTTCTGGTATTAACACAACCATCCTGAACAGGATTATTGATAAAAACTCGAAAACCACAAACTTTAGCGGCATCTTCAGCTACAATAGCCTGAAGAGGCTTTTAGTGGGACGTTTCAGCCTTTTTGGAATCAGGCTTCAAAACGACCACACTTTCAGTTACCGGAAAACAGAAGACATGAACAGTGTGTACGATATTGAAAATAACGGAACAAAAAAAGCAAATGTTTATCTCACATTTAATGAACAAATTGCGACTACAGAATACCAGCCCTCGTTGAGATTAACCAAGAACTTTTACAAATTTTCTTCAAAACAAAACTGGAACCTTTACACATATCTAAGAGGGTTTGTACAATTTATTAATGAGAAAAACACTTCTTCGAAAGATTACCGGAACATCAGCAGATCTTTTGTATTTAACCGATACGACCTCGGCTTAAATTATACCAAACGGATGAACAACGTTTATAGTCTTAACGGTAATATGGCATATAGAAACAGCTACAACACCCCATCGCTCAATCAAATAGCCCCGGTGGTTGACAGCATGAACCTTTACAACGTTTATAAAGGCGGCGTAAATCTTTCCAATAATGAAACCCGCAGTGCATCGGCCGGTGCAAACTTTACATTTAATAATACCAAAAAGAATCTTGACTTTACTGTATCGGCAAACTATAACCATAACAGTATTTTGCGTCCATATATTGACAGTACCACCAACCTCAGGGACACAATAACTATCAATGGCAACGATTCTGTTTACCTGAACGGAAAGCAAATACGGCATACCATTCATGGGGAAAAAGGAAATAATTCTTCCTTCGGCTGGAATGCTACCATAAGCAGGAAATTCAAGAAGGGACAGGTTCAGTTTCAGTATAATGGAAACATCAGCAAAAACAGGATGCCCAGTTATATTGATAACATTTTTACAACCATCAATTCAAGCAACATCAGCCATCGTGCCAACATAACTTTTTACTATAAAACAATGCTGATACTGGGCATAAGCGGAAACCTGAACAATAACAACAGTAAGCAAACAGGCTATAAAAACAACAGCTTTAATACACGTACTGTAAGCGGCGACTTCAGCCTGACTATTAATTTCACAAAAAATATCAGCCTTAGCAGCCAGATAAGCCATTCAAAAAACAACGGCCTTATTAAACCAATTACAATATGGAACTCTAATGCAGCTTTCCGGTTCCTGAAAAGCAAACAGGCAGAATTAAAATTTACAGCAACTGATATCCTGAAACAGTTTAAAAATATAAGCTACACTGCCAATGCTGATGGTTTTTCATCAACCATTACTAACGGACTGCAACAGTACTTCATGATAACGATATCCTATTTTCCCAGAAAATTTGGAGGACGGTCTGGAAATAATACAGACGCCATAGGCACCCGGGTCGAAAGAAGGGTCAACTGACAGCAGGTTCAACAATTAAATAAAGCCCCTGCAATTTTTGGCGCCGCACTTGCAGGGCAATGTGCCTTCATGGTGTGTTTCACCATAATCGCAATTTAATTCTTCTCCCTTCTTAATGTGACGTAAAGCATAAAACTCAACCCGGTCTTTCATAACCCGCATAAACGTATTGGGATTACAGGAGTGATTGATAAACCGTATATCATTAGGATTAGCAGATGCATTTAAAGCAAGGTCATTATCCAACTCAACCAGGTTTATCACTTTCTGGTTCCTGATCAGCTTCATGGCTTCTTTCATAGTAATAATAACACCACCTAAATCACCAATTTTCCGTCTTGCGGGAATAGCTGTTAATGCGTAGGCTCCTTTGCCTGCAATTTTGCTTTTAGCAATTTTGAGGGGATAGAGAATCCTATATGCCGGCGTAAGTATTTTTTGTTTCATTTTTTGTTTCATTTTTTTACAAATTGTACAACTACACGATTTTCAATTCAATCAATTACTTATCCATGTCACTTTTTCTTCCAGTGGTTTTCTTGTACCTCCGGTTGACGGAACCGCAATATGGCCAATATAGAAAAAACCAAGCAGTCTGTCCTGTTCGCCCAATCCGAAGAAAGATTTTGCCTCTTCATAATAAGTAACACCTCCGCTTCCCCAGTAACCACCAAGTCCGTAAGCTGTTAGTGAAAGATAAATATTCTGAACTGCACAGGCCACAGCTTCAATATCTTCGACTTCCTTTATGTTTTTATTTTCACTCCTCTTCATCCCAATTGCAATAACATGAGATGCCTTTAACGGATTTTGCTGCAGTTTTAAAAAAGTGGCTTCCTTGAACTTCTCCCCTGCAACCTGTTTATACAATTCACTTTGAAAAACCGCTAGTGTTTTCAAGCCTTCACCAGAAAAAACAGTAAAGTGCCAGGGCTCTTCACCTCCATTATTGGGAGCCCATGTTGCATTGGTCAGGATCTCCCTTATTATTTCATCATCTACTTTTTTTGCCTGGTCAAACTGATTTGGCCATACAGAGCGGCGGCTTCGCAGCAGCTGATTAAATGCAGAGATATCCATATTACAGTTTTTACAAAAATAAAGTGCTGCCGGTTAACAGCAGCACTTTCATATTTTAGTTTTTCAGGAAGGTTAATCCCTTTTGTATTTCTTTAACTGAAACACCCTTGACAGGTTAAAACCAAACCTCACTTCACCACTACCCCAGTTACCGGTTGTTTCCGTAATAAAGGCCCTTTCGTTCATCCCAGTGGCGTTTGAAAAATGTAACTGGAATACATGCCCCCCGGTTTCAATATCCACACCAACAGACAAAGGGTGATAATAACCGCTGTCAGGCATACCAACAAATACATGATTATAGTCCCACGTTAATGCCATACGCTTAGATAGTTTTAATCTTCCGCCAATCCCCAGGGCATATATGTCGTTGGGGTCAGCATCTAATTGTACAAGGTTTTTATGTACCATTGTTGGCGATACCTGTAATGAGAACCCTTCGCTGAATTTGCGGCCAATTACAGCCTGAAAATAATATGCAAGTCTTGATGAGAAATAATTAGTGCGGCTTGGGTCGGCCCAGGGCATGCCATCCATCGTAATACCCGACACTAATGCGAAGGTAACAGGCGAATTCAGCTTACCGCCTGTTGATTGACGAATAGGCGCATACTTAACAAAAGCATCCAGTTCTTTCTTAAATGTACTACGCCCTACTCCGGCCATCAGGTTGTGCTTAATACCGAAGTCAAAGCTCATTCGCATACTGGCCTGGTCAAGCCCAAAGAAATTCTTATATCCCTGGTCTATTTGGCCAAAGCGGTGCAGGATACGAAAGTCCAATGTACCCGGATTCAGAAACTCAATGGAGTGGCTGTTAATTACCCTTGGCGATTTAAAAGCATATTTCACCCTTTCTTTTTTGGGCTTTTCATCACCTCCGACCATACTCAGCAAATCTTCATCTTGTGCTGATACAGCATTGGCAAATATGCAAACCACTGCTATCAAAGCATATAATTTTATTTTATTCATATCAGTTTGTCTTAACCTTTAAACAATTCGAGACTGCAGTTCACAGATATTTTCGCAGATTTGCCAACCTTATCTGCCACCAGCCCCGGAATCGAAATACTATAGTCAGCCAGCTGCACACTGAAGTCTGCAGTTGCGTTTATCTTACCACCTTGAATTACAAGTTTCCCGTCAGTAGTAACATCTTTTGTAACGCCATGAATAGTTAGTTTTCCCTGTACTTTTATATTATAGTTGCCATCTTTTGAATAATCAACAGCCGAATTATTAGTAATAGTTCCCTTGAATTCTGACTTGGGGAACTTATTGCTCTCCATGTAATTTTCATTGAAGTGTTCTTCCATTAAAGCCCTTTCAAATGAAAAACCTTTAACCAATACAGAAAACTGGACAGCTCCTGTCTTCGTATCAATTACAGCTGTGGCGCTGCGGTTTACAGCTTCAATTTGCTCGGGTGATGATGCTGCTGTTGCATCGAAAGTTATCTTTCCCGCTTTTGTAAAATACTTCTGAGAATTAGCAGAAACAGAAAGAGTGAAAACACCTAAAGTTATCAGAATGACCTTTTTCATGTTGGACTTGTTTTTGTTATTAATAAATAAATTATTTGTTTACCACACTACGGGTTAATATCACATCAGACCCCAGCATTTCATCTTCATTAAAACCAGTGCAGATTCCTTTCACTGCAATGGTGGTGCCTTGTTTTACAGCAGCGGCTTCACTACTGTGTAAACTGTCAATACTGCAACGAACTGACGACACGGAGGCTGTATCGCCCAGTACCAGCGAATAGAACCCTCTGTCGTCTTTTTCCACCTGCTTTACCACACCATCTACAAGGATAACCTTGTCCCAGTATTTTTTGTTAGAAGCCTGCTCGTTAGCCTCAAACTCTTTAACAAGGTTTGTAGCTTTTAGGGTAAAATCGGGTTTCAGTTTTGCAGTGTCCTTATGTACCCGGTTATACTCTTTGTAAAAGTATATTCCGCCTGCGGCCAGTATTAATAACAAAGGCAGCACTATGTATAAAAGAATTTTTTTTCTCGTTGGTTTCATAATAATGGTTTTTAATTATTAAGCATACCGGCATCAACCCATTTTTTTATAGTTAAAATCTGGCAACTGTTCAGTTTTGCTGCTCCTTTAGGCATTGGCGAATAGCCAGACGAATGGTTGATAGTTCCGTACAGTTTACCGCTTTGCGCCATTGCCTTATCAGCAACGTATGTTCCCATTAATTGGTTGCCCGAAGGGAAACTGCCTGTATGGCAACTATAGCAATACTGCTGCAGTACGGGCATCACTTTTTGTGAATAAGAGATATTGGTTGTGGTATCCGTACATGGTCCTGATACTCCATAGAGCAGCTCCTCTTTATCATAATAACAGGAACTCACCAGTAATACAGTTGAAGCAGTTATAAAAAGTAATAAAATTGATTTTCTGATATTCATTGCTGTGGTTTTAATTGTTAAGGGTGCCGGCGGCAATCCATTTTTGCACTTGTGTGATTTCACAATCAGAGAGTTTTGCTGCGTTTTTTGGCATAGGTGAGAAACCAGGCTGATGAGTAATTGAGCCAATCAGTTTGCCATTAAGGGCAACTGTTTTTACAGCCGTATAAGTGGACACATCAACACTGCCACCAAGATTCGACGGGTTATGACAACCTACACATTTATTATCCATTATAGGTTTAACCGCACCGTTGTAAGTAAATACTGCTGTATCACACCTACCTGCACAACTGTTATTCTTCGCACCCTGGTTTATCCACTTCTGAATAATTGTCTTTTGAGCAGTTGTAAGTGCAGGCATCGGTGGTGGCGGCATTCTTTCACTGCCTGTCTTTATTACTTCTTTGTACAACTTGCTGTTTGCAGCATCTCCGGCCCGTACATAATTCATTATCTGGGTGTAAGTAGTAAGCCTTACCCCATCGGCATGTGTAACATTATCATGACAGCCACTCATCGCACAGTTTGAGGCAATAATGGGCATCACATCATTTACAAAATAGGCAGTATCAGGACTGCAGGGGTTGGGCGAAACCACTCCGCCTCCACCTGTTCCGCCGCCGCCACTGCCATCATTGTTAAAGAGGGCATCATGCCGACAAGCATTAAGAATGAACAACATAGCCGCCAATAATGCAGCAATTGCATAAAAAGATTTGTACATAAAGTTGATTTTGCTTGTTGCCGGTTTCATCGCTGGTGTCTGCAGCGATGTCCGTAATTATTGTAAATACTGATTACTGTTTTGTAACCAGGCTGGCTAAAAAAACAGGGAAATTCAAGCCCGGGGAGGCTGAAGAATAGAATACTCAAATCCGGAGGGGATTGAGAAAATACAACAAGAAAGTTTCTTTACGGTATTTGCCGCAAGAGGGTTCTCTATAATCAAGGGCCTCACCATGGGCGAAAAAGCTACAGTAATAGAACTATGATTTAAATCACGGCAGGGCAGTTTACTGTCAATATCATTATCAGCGTCGGTCCCATCATCTCCGGCATAATGCACAGCAATAAACTCGAAAAAATTTATTTCAGGATTTAGCTGGCTATGCTGAAAAAAATGGCTGAACAATTCAGGCCAGCGGAGTATCTGACCGAATTCAGTATTGCCAAGCAAATGAATAATTGCAAAAGATATGATGAGAGCCTTACGCATTAATGTTTCTGTAAAACAAATATAGTGCCACCAGCAATGCAACGCATAATAAAAAAACTTATTGCTCGCAGTAAGATGAAAACTTCTGAGAGCTCTCTGTTCTATCCTATTAAAAAAAGGGATTATCGCAGCAATAACTCGCAGGGTTTCAGGCCGGTATGCTTTTTAAAGGCAGTGGAAAAATGAGAAATAGAAGAATAACCCAGCAGCATAGATACCTCAGTAACACTTAACCCTTTCTCATAAAGAAGGTATTTGGCATGCTCCATACGCTGGCTTTGATAGAAATCGAAAACGGTAGTGCCAAACATTTCTTTGAACCCTTTTTTCAGGTAACATTCATTAATAGCAACCTTACGGCTCAGTTCTTTAATAGTAATAGGTTCTCCGATATGCTGAATAAGCACTTCCCTCGCTTTTACAATTTTTTCCCTGTCGGCTTCATTTGCCAAAAACTTGCAGCTTACCACATCAATTTCTTTCTCTCCCAGCATGCAGTCAAGGCTATATAACAACAGCATCTGTGTTTGAGCATTGATGTAGATATTCTCAAGGGTATCGCTATAGCTATGGTTCAATACCCCTTCAAGCACCATTCTCGTTTTGCCGCAAAGGGGAAGGATTTTTGTAAAAGATGACTTATGGGTAAAACTTAATACTTCATCAGCCAGTACAGAAGTCTTTTTCCGTGGTTTTACAAACTGGCTCAACTGAACCGGCGAATACCTGAAACTTACCACATCCACACTGTCAATCCGCTCCTGGCAGTTCTTTGAAGCACTGAACTGGCACATATCACACTCCGTATCTTTCTTTTTGCAATACACATTGCCGCTGATGCAAAACCGGAGTTCGAGATAGTTTTCCTTCGGATTGTCTTTTTCAAAATGATACACCACCATCCCGGTGTCTTCAACATTCCACTGCGGCATGCGGTAGTACCTGTTAATAGTATATTGAACTGAACCGGGTATCATCTGGTTTTTCTGGTGCAGCAAATTCATTTGCTCAGTAACAAGATTATTCCTGCAGGCCAGCGCTAATATTTCAGGAGGGTTGTGCATTGGAGAGCAAAAATACAAAAACAATACAAAACTCAATGTCGCAACGTCGAACCGGTTTGCTGTAAACTCATTTTTAACACTATATGGCAAAAAAAACTTCATTTTCATGCCCTAAAAGTTAACTTTGCCCGTTATTACACACTTTTTGACTTCAGATAATGATTCACCCGCATACATATATACACCCCAGTGCAAAACTGGCCACCAACGTAAAAGTTGACCCCTTTACCGTTATCCACCCTGATGTGGAAATTGGAGAAGGCACCTGGATTGGCTCGAATGTTACAATTATGGAAGGTGCCCGTATTGGCAAAAACTGCCGCATCTTCCCCGGCGCTGTTATCGCCGCCATTCCCCAGGATTTAAAGTTTCATGGCGAATATTCAACTGTGGTTATTGGCGATAATACCACCATACGGGAGTTTGTAACTATTAACAGGGGAACTGCCGACAGAGAAAAGACTGTTATAGGTAAGAATTGCCTGATAATGGCCTATTCTCACTTTGCCCACGACTGTATTTTGGGTGATAATTCCATCGTAAGCAACAATACGCAAGTCGCTGGCCATGTTACTATTGGTGAGTGGGCAATTCTTGCCGGTATGTGTGCTGTTCACCAGTTTGTAAAAATTGGAGCCCACTCTTTCATCGCCGGCGGTTCGCTGGTAAGTAAAGATGTGCCCCCTTATATAAAAGCTGGCCGTAATCCATTGAGTTATGCAGGTGTAAATTCTATTGGGCTGAAAAGAAGAGGGTTTAGTGTAGAAAGAATAAACCATATTCTTGATGTGTACCGTGTGCTTTACAATAAAGGCATGAATACCAGCCAGGCCGTTGAATATATTGAAGAGGAAATGCCCGCAACTGATGAAAGAGACGAAATTGTAACTTTTATCCGGGAAAGCGGCAGGGGAATAATCAAACGCTTCACTAAAGGCAGCACCGATGACGATCTCCCTATCTGATGCGGGAAAACGGTTTAACCGTGATTGGATTTACCGCCATCTTACCTATCATTTTGAATCAGGAAACGCCTATGCTATTACCGGGCCAAACGGCTCCGGGAAAAGTACTTTATTACAGGCACTGAGCGGCAGTATGCTGCTGAATGAAGGTTCTATTAGTTATTCGATAATCGGCGACCGATGGCCGGAAAATGCGAACAAACCGGGCAACGAACAACTATCATCAGAAAATATTTATACCCGTGTCTCCATCTGCGCACCTTACCTCGAAGTGATTGAAGAAATGACGCTGAATGAGTTTTTGCAGTTTCATCAGGGATTTAAACCTTTTCTTCCCGCAATTGACACAAAATCGGTGATTTCAATAATTGGTTTGGAAAAGGCTGAACATAAACAAATAAGGTACTATTCATCCGGCATGAAGCAACGGGTTAAACTTGCCCAATGTATCCTTTCGGACACAGACATTGTTTTGCTGGATGAACCTTGTACTAATCTCGATGCAGCCGGAATCTCTTTATATCATTCACTTATAGACACTTATTGCAAAAATCGCCTTGTTGTAGTTAGCAGCAACGATGAGGTGGAATACAGGTTCTGCAAAGAAAAAATCAACATTAATGATTATAAAAGACTTTGATGTCTTTTAATCATACTGTTTCCTGACTTTTATCAGGTCTCCCCTGCTCACGCAACTCTATTTTTGGTTTGATGAAAAAAATCATTGCAGTATTCTTTATGCTGATTTTTGCCGGGCAGTCACTTTACACTGCCGGTTTCACTGCATGGTTTCATATTAACAGAGCCTACATCGTAAAGAAACATTGCATTAACAAGAACCGCCCACAATTAAAATGTGATGGGAAGTGCTTTCTGGCCCAAAAAATTAAAGAAGCCGAAAAACAACAGGAACAGGAACAATCACCCGGCCTGAAAGAATGGGTGGAAATTGCCCCCTGTTCTGTTTCATTCATAGAATATAATCTTCCTTTTGCAATCAATTTGTTAGCTAATTTCTTCGACTACAAAAACAACTACCACTTCATTTCTGAAAAAGAAATATTTCATCCCCCGCTGGTAACTTTTTCCTGACAGCTACTGTTTTAATCACTGGCCACCAGAAAATGGCCTGAAGCATCTGCTATTATTGTACATGGCTTACTGTGCACTTCTATATGTATGCCAAAACAAAATTCAAAAAAATGAAAAAATATTTTATATACTTTCTTTTCGCTTTTGTTACATCAACTGCTTTTCTTATTTCTTGCGGAAAAGATGAAGTTCCCGAACCAGAAGACCCGACAGCAGGCCTTAGCAAACTTGCCGAAGGCTACGCCACCGGTGCTGCTGCCAAAGTCCAGGTTTACATGAAGGAAACTTCTGTTACATCAGGTTATACAAAATTTTACATCCAATTGCTCGATTCAACAACAGGTAACAGAATTGAAGATGCGCATATACAACTTACGCCAATGATGGATATGGGCACGATGACTCACTCATCGCCTTACGAAAACCCTGCCTCTGAAGAAGCAGTTAACCATCTTTTCCCTTGCAGTGTAACTTTCATCATGTCTTCAATGGGTGGCACATGGACGCTGAAAGTTAATGTGCACAACCACAGCAATAACAAAGAGGGTGCATTTACCTTTCCGCTTACAGTTACAGAACCTGCAAAATCAAAACAAAAATCATTTACAGCCCAGCATAACGGAGCCAAGTATTTCATTTCACTTATTGAACCGTCAAAGCCAAAAGTGGGCATTAACGATATGGAAATAGCCATCTACAAAAAGGCTTCTATGATGAGCTGGCCTGCAGACAGCAGCCTGTCTGTAACACTTACACCTGAAATGCCAACTATGGGCCACGGTTCACCTAACAATGTGAACCCGGTGCATACAGGCAATGGCCATTACAAAGGCAAAGTAAACTTCACCATGACAGGCTACTGGAAACTGAACCTTGATTTTATGTCCGGCACAGCGGTTGCAGACACCACACAATATTTCGATGTAGAATTTTAGCAGTTAAAATCAGCGGGCGGGGATTCTTCCCTGCCTGCTCAATATATAAGTTATGAAACAAGTATTTACAACCATTGTTGCTTTCGCATTGCTACTCAATACTGCTGCGCAGGAAAATATTGATTCCAGCAGGATAATCGAATTGAAAGAAATCCAGCTTTCCTCTGTTCAGAAAAACGCACAGCAAGCTGCGGTTTCGTTCTTTAAATCCAACAATGCATCAACGCTTGAAGACATTCTGAGCCGGTTACCAGAACTAAGTTTAGTTCGTCGTGGAGCATATGGCATGGAGCCTTCCATCCGCTCTTTTAACGGCGGACAAATAAATGTACTTGTTGACGGTATGCGGATACATGGTGCTTGCACCGACAAAATGGATCCTGCAACTATTTACATTGAACCTGTAAACCTTGATAACCTTCAAACACAAACAGGAAGCACCGGTTTTATATATGGCTCATCAACCGGAGGAACAGTGAATATGAAGATGGCCGAGCCAGTTTCTCTATACAATAAAAAAATAACAGGAAATATCAGCAGCGGCTATCAGTCAGCTGCAAACAGCCTGTTCGAGTCAGCCATACTGAATTATTCATCAGGCAAATGGGCTTTTCGGGCAAGCGGAACCTACCGGAAAAGTGATGAATACCGCAGCGGCGGAGGTGATGTGATTGATTTCTCACAATTTGAAAAAATGAATTATTCCCTGTCTGTAAAATATCAGCATTGCCCGCACACCTGGTATAAAGCAGATATTTTGGGTGATGATGGCTGGAATATCGGCTATCCAGCGCTGCCAATGGATGTGGGTTACGCCGGCGCAAGAATTGCCTCTCTGAGCTACCACCGTGAGTATCCTGCAAAAAGGATTTATAAATGGATGGCAAAGATATATGCCAATAAAATCCGGCACTTTATGGACGACAGCAAACGGCCCGATGTTCCCATGCACATGGATATGCCAGGCCTGAGTAAAACAATGGGTATTTACACGGAAGGTGAACTAAGAATAAGCAGAAAACAAAACCTGCAATTCAGGGCTGATGGCTCATCTACATTCCTGAAAGCGGACATGACGATGCACCAAAGCGGCCAGCCGGATATGTACATGCTTACCTGGCCCGATAACAGGAGAAACCAGTTTGGCCTGTCAGGCTCCTGGCAACTTTCAATTGACAGCTCGGCAAAACTGCAACTGACTGCACGGGCCGACTATATTAACCACACACTTACTACTCAGGAAGCAAAGGACCATGTGAGCATCTTTAGTCCAACCAGTGATGAAAGAAATGATGTGCTGAAAAACCTGTCCATACTTGCCACAAAAAAAATGCTGAAATATTTTAAAGCTACAATCTCCTTTTCTTACTCCGAAAGAATGCCGACCGCAGGCGAGTTATTCGGCTTTTATCTTTTTAATGCAAACGACAACTATGATTATATCGGCAACCCTGCTTTAAAGACTGAAAAAAATCTACAGGCTGAAGCTTCTCTTCAATATTCAAAAAAACAAAATAGGCTTCAGCTTACCGGCTTCGTTTCCCGTATTTCTGATTATATCTTAGGACAGCTGGAGCCTTCTTTCAGTCACATGACAATTGGTGCCAGTGGGGTAAAAACATACAGCAATATTCCGTTTGCATTGCTGGCGGGAATAGAAGCAAGTGCAGTTGTAAAACCGGTCAAAAGTATCGATCTCGTTTCCACTTTCCGCTTCACTGCCGGAAGAGATAACAAGCAATACCACTTGCCCAATATTTCTCCTTTGAAAAATGTAACTTCTGTTCGCTGGCAATACAAGAAGCTCTTTGTACAGGGAGAAACAGAAATCGCTGCCAAGCAAAATCGCTTCAGTCCCAAAGCCGGTGAGGATGCAACCGCCGGATATAGTTTGATACACCTGCGTACCGGCTATACACTAAAACTGAAAAACACAAACCTTGAATTGCAGGCTGGTGCCGAAAATTTATTTGATAAGAAATATCACGAACATCTTGATTGGGGCAATATCTCCCGGCCGGGAAGAAATTTGTATGTGCAGGTGAAGGTTGGGTTTTAAACCTTTTTTGAAACCATCAAGAAATTACTGGTAGTTTAGTAAGTGCTTAATCAACTAATACCTTAATGGATTATTTGTTACCGCTGGCTTGCTATCAGCAAATTCAGATCAGTGTATTTTAAATCGAAACGCTGGCTCAGGTAAAAATTGGTGAGAGCTCCTTTAAATAAATAAATTCCGCTGCGCAGGTGTAGTTTATGCCAGATAAGTTTTTCAAAACCGCCTTCATCGGCAGCTTCAAGCAGCAGTGGCATAATTACATTGCTGATGGCCTGCGATGCTGTCCGGGCAAAACCAGAAGGAATATTGGGTACGCAGTAATGTATCACACCGTATTTCATAAAAATAGGATGTTCATGAGAGGTAATCTCTGAGGTTTCAAAACAACCGCCCCTGTCAATACTCACATCTATAATTACAGAACCTGGCCTCATATTACTGACCATTTCTTCTGTAACCACCAATGGCGTCCGTCCGGTTTCAGAACCCAAAGCACCTACTGCCACTTCGCAGGTCTTTATTTGCTTGGCCAGCATTCGTGGCTCAATTACAGACGTCCACATACGGTGGCCGATATTATTCTGCAGCCTTTTCAACCGGTAAACATCATTATCAAACACTTTAACAGATGCACCAAGCGCCATAGCCGTTCTTGCGGCATATTCACCCACAATTCCTGCTCCAATGATGATAACTTTTGTAGGTGCAATGCCCGAGATACCGCCAAGCAGAACACCCTTGCCATGATTAGCTGAACCAAGATATTGCGCTGCAATCAGCATAACTGCACTGCCGGCAATTTCACTCATGCTTCGTACAATAGGATAAGAATCGCTGTCATCTTTCAGGTTCTCAAAAGAAATAGCCGTAATCCTTTTCTCCATCATTTTCTCCAGAATTTCTGCTCTAAGTACAGACTGGTGAATAGGAGAAATGATCAGCTGGTTCAGTTGAAGTAAGGGTAAATCTTCATCAATCACAGGTGCACTTTTTACAAGTATCGGAGCTTTGTAAACATCTTCCCTGGAATACACAATCTTTGCCCCTGCTTCGCTGTAATCTTTATCTCTGAAGTGCGATGCCTCGCCGGCATTATGCTCTACCATTACCTGGTGGCCATTGCTAACCAGCACACCCACCGCATCAGGCGTTAGCGCCACACGGTTTTCCTGGAAAGCAATTTCTTTCGGAATACCAATCATCATCCCTTCTGTTCTTGGCTTAATATCCAGTGTTTCTTCTAATGTTTCGTAGCTGAAAGATGTGCTTACTATCGGCTTCTGTTGGCTCATTATTGTTGTAACTTTCGTTCTATTCTTAAAAAATTCAACTTTCTATTCGCAAAAAATTAGTGTGTTTTGATGAAAAATTCTCCATCAGTAATATTTATTGTATCTTTTTTAAAAAATTCATACAAATAATTCCCTGTAAAACTCCCTCTCATTTCTTTACCATTTATTGATGAAATGTTTACTCTGAAATATCCAGTTGGATATCCGGGTGGATTATCCAAAGAATAGTCAAGTTCATCTAATTGACCCAGGTTTGTCATATAATCAACTATAAAAGTAGTGCCTGCATCCCCGGTCTGATATGCCCCAACTGTAAACTTGGCATTTTTCAAAATACTAATATAAAAAGCAGTGTTTCTTTCCTTTAGCTCCCCGCCTAAAATCAACTCTGTAAGCGACGTGTCTCCCGCCTTTGGACGGTTGTAACAATAAGAGACATAGGATGTGAGCTTTTCTTCTATTCCGTTCTTTTTGAACTTAATCCAATATGAATTTGTAGCAGTGCTGTCTTTCTTACATCCTAAAGCAATAACTATAACCAGTAAGGCAATAGGAAGATTTAGTATTTTCATAAAATTTATTTTAGGGTTTAAGTGTAACTAAAGATACAAATAATCATAAGATTTGTATTCGTCTTGTTTTCTCATCCACCAGTTCAATACTCACATATACAGTGCCATCGGGGAAAATGCCCGGCGCTTTTTCCGGCCACTCCACCAAACAAATATTACCGCTGTAAAGCGCATCTTCCACTCCTGCCCTTTGCGCCTCAGTTTCATCTTTCAGCCGGTACAGGTCCATGTGATATACCGTTTCCTGCCCGCACTCATAATCATTGATAATTGAAAAAGTAGGACTGCTTATTGTGCTTGTAACACCTTTTCTCTCGCAAAGGGCATGAATGAAAGTCGTTTTTCCCGCCCCCATCTGCCCGTTAAAGGTGAATATCCTTTTATCTCCGGCCATCTGCCAGAAACGCATGGCAACATCATCTATATTCTCAAGTGTATATGTCCATTCCATTATGCAAAAATAAGAAGCCAACCCGTAAGCCTGACCAACATCATAAAGCCTTTGCAACACTGTTGTAATAGTATTCCTCTTTTCAAAACAGGCAGATAAATATGTTTGGTAATTTTGAACTATGGAAAAAGTACAATGGAAAGTAGATGGAATGGACTGCAATACCTGCGCCATTAACATTCATAAGTACCTTGAGAAACAGGGAATGAAGAACATAAAAGTAAATTATGCCACCGGTGATGTTCTTTTTGACGTGGATACAGAAACAGGTACGGACAAACTCAAAAAAGGAATAACAGACCTTGGTTATACTGTAGCTGGAAATAAAGCCGGCGACCTTGCACATGGCCACGACCATGATGAAGATGTAGCTACAAAATTCTTTACCACACACCTGCAGCGGTTCTGGTTTTGCCTGCCTTTTACCTTACTGTTAATGCTGCACATGATTCCCGGCATACATCATAGCCAGTACTTTAGCTGGATAATGAATCCCTGGGTTCAACTGGGCTTAACCATTCCAGTGTACTTCGTCGGCATGAACTTTTTTGGTAAGAGTGCCTGGAAAAGTATCCGTAACGGAATGCCCAATATGAATGTTCTGATTGCTATTGGAGCCACTGCCGCATTTATTTACAGCCTTTACGGAACACTTACCGGCCAGGCCGAACAGTATATGTTCTACGAAACAGCAGCCGCCATCATCACACTTGTATTCCTTGGCAACTATATGGAAGAAACTTCTATAGGGTCCACGCAAAGAGAATTGAACAAACTGGCCAAATCTCAAAAAGTAATGGCCAATATGATAGCTTTTGATGATGAACACAAGGAACAAATATTCTCTGTTGAAAACACTATGCTCCGGGTTGGCGATTTAATTCTTATAAAGAGCGGTGAGCAGGTTCCCATTGACTGTAAAATTCTCTGGGGAGAGGTGCATGTGAACGAGGCCATCATTACAGGGGAAAGTGTGCCTGTACATAAACTGGGCAAAGACAAACTGATTGGTGGCAGTGTTATTACTGACGGCACTGTAAAAGCACAGGTAACAGCCGTTGGCGATGACACCATCCTGTC
>CALLZY010000198.1 GCA_937858715.1 uncultured Chitinophagaceae bacterium
TTTTCAATTCTTTCTTTTGTGGCCTGTATTTTCTCCACTACTTCCTTTTCCTCCTTCCACTTTGCTTTCAGCGTATCCCTTTCTACGGCGAGGTTGGCAATCTCGGTGTTGAGTTCTTTTAATTTGGCTTCGTCATTTTCCCGCTTGATAGCTTCCCGTTCAATTTCCAGCTGGCGGATTTGTCTTTCGAGTGTATCCAGTTCTTCGGGCATGCTGTTCATCTCCAGGCGCAGCTTGGCGGCGCTTTCATCAATCAGGTCAATAGCCTTATCGGGCAGAAAGCGGTCGGTAATATAGCGGCTGCTCAGTTCAACGGCTGCAATAATGGCTTCGTCTTTGATGCGCACATGGTGGTGCGTTTCGTAGCGGTCTTTCAACCCACGAAGGATGGAGATGGCATCTTCCACCGAAGGTTCACCAATCATCACCTTCTGGAAACGGCGTTCCAGTGCCTTGTCTTTTTCAAAAAATTTCTGGTACTCGTTGAGGGTGGTGGCACCCACGGCCCGCAGGTCGCCTTTGGCCAGGGCAGGTTTTAAAATGTTAGCGGCATCCATCGCCCCTTCGCCACCGCCTGCACCTACGAGGGTGTGTATTTCATCAATAAAGAGAATGATTTCGCCTTCGCTGGTGCTTACTTCTTTTACCACGGCTTTGAGCCTTTCTTCAAACTCGCCTTTATATTTTGCACCGGCGATGAGCAGGCCCATGTCGAGTGCATAGATGATTTTACTCTTAAGGTTGTCGGGCACATCACCGTTCACAATACGGTGGGCAATGCCTTCGGCAATGGCGGTTTTACCCACGCCGGGTTCACCCACAAGAATCGGATTGTTCTTGGTGCGGCGGCTGAGGATGTGCAGTGTTCTTCTTATTTCTTCATCACGGCCAATCACCGGGTCGAGTTTGCCCTGGCGGGCCAGTTCGTTCAGGTTCTTGGCGTATTTGTTCAGCGCATTAAACTCCTGGCTCTGCGTTTGCGAAGTAACGGTTTCGCCTTTGCGTAATTCTTTGATGGCGGCGATTAATCCTTTTTCCGTAAGGCCGGCATCTTTAAGCAGTTTGCCGGTGCTGTCGTTGCCCTGTACCAATGCCAGCATCAGGTGTTCAGGTGTTACAAATTCATCACCAAACTGCTTAAGTGTGGCCCCTGCCCGCAGGATAACGTTGTTGGCCTCACGGCTAACCTGCTGTGCTGCATCGCCACTTGTAGTGGGCAGTTTGCCGATGAGTTCGTCTAATTTATTATCAACAAGGTTGACGGTAACGTTATTCTTCTTCAAAAGATAATCCACCGGCGAATCCTGCTGTTCAAGCAACGCCTTGAGGATATGCTCCGTCTCAATGTTCGGGCTTTTGGCGTTAAATGCAATTTGCTGGGCCTGTTGAAAGGCTTCGGCTGCTTTTATGGTTAAGTTTCCAAGATTCATAGCTATTTTTTTACCACAAGGAACACAAAGTAATTTCACAGAGAGTTCAGATAACCTTTGAGGACTTTGTGCCTTATCTTAGTGAACTTTGTGGTTCATTATTAATATTTTCAGATAAACATCAAATACTCATCCAACGTTTCAAAAACCGAAACTATGTCACATAAAGTTAGTTTAACCTGTCTTAAAGTCTTGTCTGCATTGATTTTCCTGCTATTCTTTCAGCCTGCGTTTTCGCAATACAACTGGTCGGCGCTGGAAGATGAACTGAACGCCAAACAGAAAGTGCTGGGCAACGACCTGGTGGCGATGGTGTATAAAGGCGATTCGCTGGTGTTTAAAAAAGAAATGGGCAGTTTTAACAGCAAGACACAGGCACCCATTGCCAGTTGCAGCAAGTGGCTGACGGCTGCCTTAGTAATGCAGTTTGTTGATGAAGGGAAATTATCGCTGGATGATAAGGTGACGAAGTATGTACCAGAGTTTGAAAAATACTTTAAAGGCTATATCACCATCCGTCATTGCCTCAGCCATATGACGGGTATTGAAGATGAAGGCAAACTGCTGAAAAAACTGTTTGAACGCCGCAAATTTGAAACACTGGAAGAAGAAGTAAATCATTTTGCCAAACAGCCCATCCGGGCCAATTGCGGTACCGATTTCTGGTACGGCAATATCGGGCTGAACATTGCAGGCCGTGTGCTGGAAGTTATCAGCAAAAAGAAATTTGATATGCTGATAAAAACAAAACTCTTTAACCCGATGGGGATGACGAAATCCAGTTTTACCAACCTGAACGGCGGAGCAGTAAATCCATCAGGCGGGGCTGTATCCACTGCTGACGACTACATGAAATTTTTACAGATGCTGCTGCACAATGGCAAATATAACGGCAAGCAGATACTGAGTGAAAAGTCGGTAAATGAAATGCGGAAAGTTCAAACCACCCCTGACCTGATAAAGTATGCACCCAAAGCAGCAGAAGGTTATAACTATGCATCAGGCAGCTGGGTGTTGGAAGAACAAAACGGAACGGCAACTGCACTCGCCAGCCCGGGCCTGTTTGGCACCTGGCCAATGGTTGATTTTTGCCGTGGTTATACCTACATAGTTTTTGTAAAAAACCTCCTGGGTGAAGAACGGGCCAAAGTACATGAAGGGCTGAAAGAAATTATAGATGAGCAGATAATATCAACCTGCAAATAGCCAGTAGCACTTTTTAACGGTTTCATTTATTGGCAAATACTTATTTTTAGCGCTTAAAAAAGTTATCATGCAAAAAATTGTTTTAGTTCTGCTGGCAGGTTTTATGCTTCCTCTTTTTTCAGGTGCCCAAACTGCGGCTGATGTAAAGCCTGCGGCGGCCAATGCGGGCATACAGGTGAAAGCAGGGCAGAAATTCCGTGTGAAATCAACCATTAAACTGACCAGTGCTGCTGAAACGATGGGGCAAACAATGGAGACCAATGCCGACTCGAAAAATGTTGTTGTGTATGAAGTAATAAATGCCGGAAATGCAGAAATTGAAATGCAGAAGACAATGACTAAGCTTTCCGTTAACACCAGCATGATGGGACAGGAAATGAACTATGACAGCGACAAAGACGATAACCCTGACATGATGAAAGAAATGTTTCAGAATATTATTAACAAAGCTGAAGGAATAACTATTGACTATAAAGGAACAATAATTAAGCAGGATGAGTCCGCTTCGTCCTCTAATCCTGTAATGGCCATGAGCGGCGTAAGCACTAATGCTTCCGCAACAGAGCTTTTTATCCCAGAACTGGCAGGTAAAGAACTGAAAGTGGGTGACAGCATCAGCAGTGTATCTGTAACCAAGGTGGACAAATACAGCTCTAAAGATTCAGGAACTTATAAAGTACATTTAGTTGATAACGGAATTGCCAGCGTTTCTTACAGTGGCACACAGCAGGTCACCACCGTAATGGAGCAAATGGGAATGGAAATGAACAGCGCAAGCAGCAACGTAGTAAAAGCAGAACTACAATTAGATACAAAAACCGGGTTGGTGCTGGCAAAAGCCACTGTAATTGACACCAACACGACTATTGAAGTAATGGGCATGCAGATCCCTTCAACAGGGAAAGTAATATCAACAATTACTGTAGAGACAGAATAGTAAGCACTCTTATAAAAATTAAAGATTCATTGGTAACTTTATTACACCAATGAATCTTTTTTTATGTACGAACACCGGAAACAGCCCCTCGCCACCAAACAGATATTTTACAGGAGAATTATCCGCAGTATTCTTGTCGCTTCTTTTATTATGCTCATTTGCCTGCTGATTGGTGTGGCCGGGTATCATTATACCGCTCATATTCCGTGGCTGGATGCCCTGCATAATGCTTCGATGATACTTAGCGGTATGGGCCCTGTGGTAGAGATTACCACAACCGGCGGCAAATGGTTTTCTTCTGCCTATGCCTTATTCAGTGGTATTGTTTTCATAACCAATGTGGGTATAATACTTGCACCAGCAGTTCACCGTCTGCTGCACAGGCTGCATGTGGAGGAAGAATAGTGCCACGCAGAGGGCTTAAATCCCAAATAGAAATATTGATAAACCAACCTCATTCTTTTTTTACCAATACAACCTTACTGCGGTCGGCTTTATAGATCACTTCGTAAAACTTAACAAGGTCGGCATAATCTGCAGCGGAGTGCCGTCCTGCAAAATGCTCCATCGAACGGATATAAACGAGTTTGTTTCCGGACAACTTTACCGATGACTGATACCTGCCAAATTTATTACTGAACAGAACATCCTGCGGCATTGACTCCGCACTGTACCCATCCGGGATGGTTATCTCAACTGTATCAACATCCTTATATTCAAAGGAAAGATCAATATCATATTTTCTGGCAGAATCAGCAGACAACTTGCGGTGGTGGCGGGTCATAACATTAGGCAAAATAAACAACCGTTTGCCGGTGATTGTAGCATAATTGCTGACCACAATATCCAGCGTTTCTTCTATTTCCGGTTCTATTGATTTTTTTTCTTTGTAGTCAAAACTCCTGATATCGTAAGTGGCAAAATCGAGGTCTTCATGTAATACCTCTTTTAATTTATCTTTTGACAAACTGTTTATCAGGTCGTGATACCGGTCCTGCTGAATGCCCCCATAAGTTGTAGATGACTTGATATTCAAAGTTGCATCTGCCTCTAAAGCCGCTATAATATGCCGGGTCTGCAGGTTTTCTTTAATGCCATATTTTGGTGTACGTACGAGGGCACTGCCATTTTCCTGAACGATGAGTGCATACCTGTCACAAGTAAAATCGCCGAGATAACCAGCAGGTAATGTCTGGCTGGTACATTCGAGCCAAACGGTATCTTTTACCAGCGGCACACATAAAATGACATGATTAAACTGCTGCGACGGAAAATCAGCTATCACTTCGCTTGCCCTGCGGCCAGCCTTTACCAATGTATAACAGGAATTTATGCCGGCTTCTTTCAGCAGGCTATACATATAATTAGTAAGTGCCTTACAATCGCCATACGATTTTGTGGCCACATAAGTGGCATCAAAAGGCTGCCAGCCACCAATGCCTAACTGAACACTAATATACCGTGTGTTCTTCTGCATGTATTCATACAGTCTGCTGATTTTTTCAAACGGACTGGCTGCATTATCCGTCATCTGATGTACGGCCGCTTTTACCTTTTCAGGCAACTGATCTTTTCCCTTCTTGAGAGCATATACAAAATCTCCAAAAGCCTTCCAACTGCTCATATCGCCTTTGTACTTTTCCATCTCAAAGGCTGTAGGGCCGAATAACACGACAGTGTTTATTTGAAACCAGTGCGGTGAAGCATACTCATCTTCAATAGCCGGGAGGTCCCTGGCGGACCAGGTGATTTCTTTTCTGCCTTTTTCTTTGTCAACAGAAACAGGATTGCCCGGATAATTAAATGCACGGAACCTTACCGGGTTCGATTCGGGATAGACGATACTGATGTTGCTGCTTTCAACAGAAAAATTCTCATCTTCACGGGGCAGCCACAGCGGAAAGAACAATGTGCCTTCATATTTAATTTCCACTTCGTACTCCACGGTGTAAGGATAAACCCGGTGAAAGAAATTATGAACCTTGTTTCTGTTGTCATCAATAAGGTTATTATCACCGCCGCCGGTAAGGTCCACCACCTGTTTATTCTTTAATCTTTTTAACTCTTTACCATTTCCATCGTATAAGGCACCTTCAATATTCCTGATTTCCCTGAACTTATCATAGTTTTCAGAAAAGAAAGCATGTTTGTCTCCGTTTTCATTCAGAACCGTAATGGCATATTTTTTTCTGAGGACTGCTTCATCATCACTAACCACTTCAAAACTTATCTGCTCCGTTCTTTTTACAGCATTAGCCTTCTTAAGCAACGCTTCGGGAATAGCGGAAACCGGATACTCTCCGCCTCCGGCATGAGACAGTAACGTATATCCAACCAGGGAAATACTAATTATGAATTTTCTAAGCATTGGTTACTATTTCTTTTTAAAAACAATCTGTTCAGCATGTTTCTTTACTACAAGGTTAAAAAATTCCCGCAGCATCTCATATTCTTCAGGCTGAAAAACAGTACGGCTGATTCTTACCCTTGAACGGAAAGAGATATTGTCACCCGACTGAGAAATTCTGTACTCAAACATGCCTTCGTTTTCCTCATTAAGTTTTACAATCATTGATTTGGGTAATTCATCCACCACATATCCCTTTGGCACTTCTATCTGGAGATTATACGATTCATCAAACTTATAAGGCATCTCCACCGGATATTTCCGTTCTGCCGACTTGAACGGATTTTCCTTCTGTCCTTCACCAAACATCGGGTTCAGGTAAATTATGTCTTCCTTTTCATCTCTGATGTCGAAATCGTATTTCAGTGTTATCGGGTTATCATATAGCTCCAATGAATCTATAACGAAGTTCTTTATCGCAATCTGTGAACCAAAGCCTGAAATAATATCTTTCTGAAGCTGGTCTTTCCCCTTTTCTTTTATCCGGTTCCGCAGACTGTACGACTCATAGTAGCCCGGCGTTTGCTGAATACTTCCGGCCCAGTTTCCTTTTTCATCATTAATAATGAAGATACTGGTGTATTTTGCCTCATTAAGAGAATCGGTACTGAGGTAAGTAGCATCCCCCGTTTTGTTGATAATCCTTGCATGGCCATTGTAACACCGAACAGGCAGGTGACCAAATCCCATTTTAGGTTCAGACGCATCCAGAAAATAAACCTTGTTATCAATAACTGCTCTCGCCACCACATAATTATACTGGCTAAGTAATGGATAAAGAGAATAGGTGTATCCATTTGAACGGGTACTCAGGATTACAGGATCAGTATCAATATCATCATATCGGAGCATAGCAATCAGCAGCAGGTTTAATTCGGCAACAGTTCCGCTCTTGTTTTTAAAAATATTTTTAAGCGACTGGCTTGCATATACAGATGAATAATCAGTACAAGTAAAATTATCTCTGACCCATGCAAAAATCTTAGTGGCCATTTCGGTTTTTGACTCACCGCCTTTCTTTAAAGGAACAATAATGTCTTTCAACCATCCATTGTCTTTAGATATCTGCTTTCCAAAAAACTCAGATTCCAGCATATCTCCGGCCAGTTTATCCCAGGTACCCATAACTCTTTTGTAAGTAAGCGGATAACGGTATTCCGAAAACTGGAACTCAATTTTCGAAATGTGGTTGTCAATTGCAGAAGTAAAGCTTTCCTCCTTCAGTGCCGGAACATTCTTCATTACCCAGCGATAATCTGAGACATTCGAAGTGGGGTTATGAGTTTCAGATGCCCCTGTTCCCCGGCTGTCAATAATCCTGAAAGTCTCCTTTCGTTCCTTTCTGTCATTTATATCATATTTTTTGAACCCTTGTGTAAGAAAAGCATAGCCCAGAAACTCTGGAATTGTCAGGTTGTATTCGCTCCACAGCCTGGGATAAGCCCCCTGAAATTCCCAAGGCTGAAGATTATCTAAGAAATCTGAAAGAATGGTGTACTCAAATTCTATAATAGACCCTTCTTTTACATTGGGAAAAGTGAATTTTTTATCAACCCGATTCTTATTAATCTTGTCTTTAAATACATTATTCTTTACATCCAGTTTTGTTTCGACCACCTTACCATTTTCCAGATTATAAGTATAAGCCTTAAGCTTATCCAACACTTCTTCATCCTCTCCGTTTGAATAAAGCCGGATACTAACATTGGCCAAATCGTATCCATTCTTGTTAAGAATGTGTATCCGTTGAAAATGTTTGTAGCGGAGTGAAAACCAGCCTTTGGTATTACCTTCCAGTTCGCTTGAACCAACGTCAGCAATAACAACAGCATCTGCGGTGCTGTCAATCGGGTATACTTTTGTTTCAAAATCTTTAGCAGAAACTTCGCCAAACTTAATCTTAGATTTTTCCTGGGAGAACAAAGAAAGTGAAACCAGCAAGGTCAGAGCGAAGATGAAAAATTTCATAGTGTGGCAATATTACGTTTTAAGAATATTCAATTTTAACCAGAAAAAGATAATCTTGCACTGATTTTAGTCAGTTTTTGCGCTGATTCATTTTGCAAACATCTTAATGGGATTGGTTTCTCAACATAACAACACTATAAAACAACTGGCGGCAGTGGCTGGCTTTGACTATTGCGGAATAGCCAAAGCTCAAAAACTGGATGACGATGCCCGCAAGCTGGAAAACTGGCTGCGAAAAGGAATGCATGGCTCAATGCATTACATGGAAAACCATTTTGATCTCCGGGTGGACCCTACCCTGCTTGTTCCAGGGGCAAAATCAGTAATTACAGTTTTGAAGAATTATTATCCCTCAGAACAAAAAAAGAAGGATACACCAGGCATCTCGAAATACGCTTTTGGCACAGACTACCACTCTGCAATAAAGGAAAAACTGAACGCCTTGCTGGAAAACATAAGAGAAAATATTGGGGATATAAATGGCAGGGGCTTTGTTGATTCTGCCCCGGTGCTTGAAAGAAGCTGGGCCACCCGAAGCGGACTTGGCTGGGTTGGAAAGAACGGTAATCTCATTACCAGACAAAGTGGTTCCTTTTTCTTTATTGCCACTCTTATTACCGACCTGGAACTGGAAGCAGATAATCCCTTTGCGAAAGACTATTGCGGTTCCTGCAGCCGGTGCATTGATGCCTGCCCTACAGGAGCCATCCTTCCCGATAAAGTGATTGACGGGAGCAAGTGCATTTCTTATTTCACCATCGAATTGAAAGATGCTATTATTCCTGGGGAGATGAAAGGAAAATTTGAAAACTGGATGTTCGGTTGCGATACCTGCCAGGATGTTTGTCCCTGGAACAGCTTCAGCAAGCCACACAATGAGCCTGCCTTTTCTCCAATACCAGAAATACTCAATCTTTCTTCAAAAGAATGGGAAGAAATGAGTGAAGATGCGTTCAGAAAAATATTCAAACATTCTCCGTTAAAGCGGAGCAAATTTGCAGGCATTCAAAGAAACCTGAAATTCATCCGGCAATAACGTCAAAAATCGTTATCGGCCTTCAACGCTGCCAAGTTCTTTGCAAAAGCACTCCACACCTTTTTTGCATCAGGGAACTTGTAGTATTTATTAAACAGTTTTTGCGTTTCAATAAGGTTCTTACCAAAAGCATAATAATAAGCGGCCAGGTTAAAGGCAAATTCTTTTCTCAGCCCGTTATCAAAATCGGTAACATCGGCCAGTTTCTCATAAGGCTGTTCCCCTAGTTTTCCTAAGTTATCATAGATAATGCTTTTTAGCTCTTTATCACCCGGAATAATCTGCAACCTTCCATTCTTATATTTCAACGCAACGGATGAAACATCAATTGGGGCAGCATCCGTCGTATCACCATAACCACAGGCATAGCAAGTAAAGAAGTACCCGAAATATTCATTCAAGCTGAACTGAAAAATTCTGTCTTCCATTATCATGGTGTGCCCACCAAACAGTTTAGCCGTCTGCTGGTATTTATTTGCAGAGGCATTCCTGAAAATGTAAATCTCATCGCAGCAATGTGCACCTCCGGTATAGTTCCAGATAAGTAATTCTTTTTTCCCATCGTTATCCAGATCGCTGAAAGCATGATCTGCATACAAGGGAGCATCTGCCAAATCTCCGTTTAAACCAGCAATGAATTTCTTAAGAGTAACAGTCTTTTTCGACTTTGTAACTAATGTGAGTTTTCCAGGGCTCTTTGTCTTTTCAGCCTGCTGAAAGAATAAGGTAGTTGGATCGGTCTCCAATTCGATTACACTGTCCCTGGCATACATAACTGAGTCCTTTTCTTCCTGGCCATTAGCTGATAATCCTAACAGGCCCGTCATTACTAATGCAAAAAACTTGTTCATAACCATTTTTTTGAAAGATGCTGTTAACTCTTTAATAGCTGCATCTTATTTTGATACAAAATGCTTTTTCAGGCTTTCAAGTCCCTTTTCCATTAATGGCCCGTATCTTTTTTCCAGCAGCAGGCTTGAGAATTTTTCCCAGGGATACCAACGAAGATGTACATCCATATACCATTGAACGGTGGTTGTTCCCGCCAGACCGGAATCATGAAATATAAATCCGCTTTCACTGCGGCCTTTCCTGTTAATAACCAGGCTTGAATCAGTAATGTCGCTTATTTCGGATTTTACCTGTACAGAATCTGCCCCCGGATACCAGTTTTTCCAATTAGCAGTGTCCTTTATTTGGTCCATTATCTGCTCTTTGTCAGCAGTAATATCAGTTACTTTTGAAATGCGGATGTAGGAAGGGATGAACAGGGAAAAAATCGTTATAAGGATGGCAAATGCCAGGATGCTGATAAACCCGAGTTTAATAATTTTCACAACAATACTATTTATGTTACCTCTTTGATAATTCAACCTACTGGCTGTTATTCGCCTTCTATTCCCACTTAATCACTTTTACAGCTATCACATAAGCAATCGCTATCCAGATACCCAAAATGCCGATCTCCTTCCAACAGTTAAGAACTGTTAATCCCTCGAAAGAAACCTTTCTTACAGCATCGTTATACTGTGTTAAGGGCAGCACTTTGCATACTTCCTGCAGCCAGCCGGGGAACACTTCGAATGTAAAAAAAGTGCCCGATAACATCATTTGCGGCAAAGCAAAAATATTAATCAGCAAAGGGATGGATGAATCCGTCTTTACCACACTGCTGAAAATAAGCCCCACCCCCATCAGGAAAAAGAGCATGACAAGTGTTAACAGAAGTATCTGCAGGAAAGTAAATGCACCATGTATCAGCGTAAACTTCATGGCAAAATGACCAAAGAGAATCAGCACAATCACACTCAGCACCTGGAAGGCAAGCCGGCTGAAACCGATGCCCATAAGAATATTAATCCTGTTAACCGGCGTGGCGTAAAAACGCTTCAATACAAGTTGCTCTCTTAAGCCAAAGAATGTAAAAGCAATTCCAAACAGGGTGGAAAAAAGAATAGAAAAACCTAACTGACCCGGCAGAATAAAATCTATTGCCCGGTATTTTCTAACTGTTTCAATATTGGGTTGGCTTACCACCACTAAATCCTCTGTATTATTGCTGAGAAGTTTCTCCAGCTTGAGCTTAACCAGTTCAAGGCTGGGTAAAAAACTGTAGATAGTATTGCTGCTGGCTGTGGTGGTTCTTACCGCAACTGTATATTTCGTTTTACCAGCAGTATCCGTCTTTTTCTGAATGTCAAGAATAGCAGTTAGTCTTCCCTTTATCATATCCTCCCGTCTTTCAACAGTATCAGCATACTCCACCACTTTTAGACCGGGAATTTGCAGCAATCCATTGTAAAAAGTATCTGTAACGGGTATTTTGCTTTCCAGTGCAATCCTGTAAGTAAGGCCTCCGCCATTACCAAAGGCCCCGAAAATCAAAACAAATATGATAGGAAAAAGAATACTGAAAATTATAGCACTCGGGTTTTCAAATATTGCCCTGAAACTTGCTTTAGTGATTGCCCACAAAGCTTTTGACTGGCTGTATTGCTGCATCGTTGGTTTCATTCCGGCAAATGTATTTATTTTAATGCTTAAGGGATAAATTAAAGATATTTGCCTGCCAATTATGAATACTGCTTTTTTATTAACCGGTGGAAACATGGGCGACCGTGCCGCCAATCTTGCCAAAGCAAAGGAGATTATTTCGCAGGATTGCGGACGCATCATTGCACAATCATCACTGTATGAAACAGCCGCATGGGGCAAAACTGACCAACCAGCCTTTCTAAACCAGGCCATTTGCCTCTCCACACCACTTTCTGCAAAACAGCTATTACACCGTCTGCTGAAAGCAGAAAAAGTACTGGGCCGTGTCCGGGAGGAAAAATTTGGCCCCCGTATTATTGATATTGACATCCTTCTTTTCAATAATGAAGTGCATAATCTTGACCACCTCAAAATCCCTCATCCCGAAATGCCAAACCGCCGCTTTGCACTGCTGCCCCTTTCTGAAATTGCTGCCGGCATGGTTCATCCTATACTGAAAAAAACAATTGCAGCACTCCTTGAAGAATGCCCTGATACCCTGGAAGCAAAAAAGTATTCCTGATTTTTTCCACAGGTATTTTTAATCAATTTTTTTGCAGCCGCATTTGGCATATTTTGCAGCCGTACTCGTACTTCCTGTGCTGTACATATATCTTTCATGAACTATCATTTTATCACTATTGAGGGTAATATTGGTGCCGGCAAAACAACACTGGCGCATTTACTAAGCAAACATTATAATGCCCGGCTGGTGCTGGAAGAGTTTGCCGACAACCCTTTTCTTCCCAAGTTTTATGAAAACCCTGCCCAGTATGCCTTTCCGGTCGAGCTATTCTTTATGGCCGAGCGGTTTAAACAATTAAAGGAACTGATACAGCAAAAGGACCTGTTTCAGAGTGTAACCATTTCCGATTACCTGTTTACCAAATGCCTTCTCTTTTCAAAGGTAACCTTGCCTGAAGATGAGTTCCGGTTATACCAGCGGCTTTTCGATATCATTCACCAGCAGCTCGTACAACCTGATATTCTTATTTATCTGCATTCGCCAATATCAAGGTTGCAAGCCAACATTAAAAAAAGAAACAGGTCTTACGAGCAAAATATACCTGATGAGTATTTGTTTAACCTCCAGGAAACCTACACTCACTACATAAAGCAGCACAACATTAAAACGCTTTTTGTTGATGCCAGTAATGCCGATTTCCTGGGTAATGAAAAACACCTTGAGGTTATTTATGAAGCGCTGGAGAAAGATTACGAACATGGCCAGCATTACATAACATTACCATGAGCAGGGCATTTCAAATAAAGAACCCTCTCAGGGTCATCATCAACCCGGAGTTTACATGGTATATCACAGCAAGAATCCTTTTCATTGCAGGCCTGCGTATGACCCCTGTATTGCTTGGCTGGCGGCTGTACGAAATAACAGGAAGCAAACTTGCATTGGGTATTCTTGGCCTGGCAGAAGTTATTCCTGCTATTTCCCTGGCACTTCCGGCTGGTGTAAAAGTTGACAAAAGCAACAAACACCGCTTAATCAGCTTTTGCATTTTGCTTTATTTTTTTATTATGCTGGGGTTAATGCTGGTAACATCTGACTGGATGCGCCAAAACTATTCCAGAAGCACTATTGAGTGGAGCATTTATATACTGATATTTATTACCGGAGCAGTAAGGGCATTTACCGGCTCGGCATTCAGTGCCTTTATGCCCCAGCTTGTGCCTGCTGAATCGTTAGTAAAAGCAATTTCTTTCAATAGTATGGTTTGGCTGATTGCTGCAGTAATTGGGCCAGCCGTTGCCGGTGTTATGATGGGCTATACTGACATAACAATCGCCTTTATTCCCGTTTGTGCATTGGTGGGCATTTCATTCCTGTTTTTTCAGAAAATAAAATCAAAACCGGTAAGCTGGCAAGGCACCAGTAAAACATGGGATGGTATGCTCGAAGGACTACGTTATGTATTCTCACAAAAAGCATTACTTGGCGCTATGAGCCTTGATATGTTTGCTGTATTATTTGGAGGTGCAGTCGCTTTATTGCCGGCTTTCGCTACAGATATTCTTCATGTAGGTCCGCAAGGTCTTGGATGGCTGGTTGCTGCCACTTATTTGGGCAATTTTATTGCTATAGCATGGCTTACTTCCCATCCCTTAAAAGGCAAGCAAGGTAAAATACTGCTGTATGTTGTCGCCGGTTTCGGACTTTGCATACTGTTATTTGCCATCTCCAAAAATTTCTGGCTGAGTTTCATTGCCCTTTTCGCCAGCGGTTTGTTTGATGGTGTCAGTGTAATTATACGGGGAACAGTTGTGCAGATATTTGTGCCTGATGAAATGCGGGGCCGTGTGTCATCAGTCAACTCCATCTTCATCAATTCATCTAATGAGCTTGGCCAGTTCGAAAGTGGTGTTGCCGCTACTGCAATGGGCATGGTGCCATCTGTAATTTTTGGTGGCTGCATGACATTGCTTGTAACCGTTATTACATGGTTTAAGGCTCCGGGATTAAGAAAATTTGAGTATTAATTACGTTACCAGCCCCTTTTTTTGCCAGATACATTGAGCATCTTCTTTGTGTCTGCCAAAGGCGTATCATCTTTCTCCACACTAATCGGCAAAACATATTCATCCAATCTCATTAACTTTAGTAACTACTAATTGAGAACCCCTAAACCTCAGATCATGAACCGCCGCTCATTCATTCAAAATACTGCTCTCACTTTCGGCGCATTGACTTTTGCGCAAAAAAACCTGTTAGCCTCCTTGTTTGAAGATCCCTGGAAAATTAAAATGCTGACAGACTCCATAGGAATCTTTACAGAAAGAGGCGGCACTATTGGCTTCATGCTTTCCAAAAAAGGGATAGCCGTTGTTGACACCCAATTTCCCGACCAGAGCAAACACCTGATTGACGAACTGAAGAAAAGAGGTACGAAGCCAATCAAACTGTTAATAAATACACACCACCACGGCGATCATACATCAGGAAATATTGCTTTTAAAGGAATTGCAGAAACAATTGTGGCACATACCAATTCCAAACTGAACCAGGAAACAGTTGCCAAACAAAATAAGTCAGAGGACAAACAATTATATCCTGACATAACCTTTACTGATAAGTGGAAGAAGAAAATCGGAAGTGAAAAAATATCACTTCATTATTTTGGTGCTGCTCATACAAACGGCGACAGTTTAGTACATTTTGAACATGCCAATATTGTACATATGGGTGACCTTGTATTCAACCGTCGCCATCCGTATGTTGACAGGCCGGGAGGTGCCAATATAAAAAGCTGGATACAGGTATTAGAGAAAGCCCTGGGTAAATTCAGTAATGACACACAATACATTTTTGGACATGCCGGAACAGGATACGAAGTAACGGGCAAAGCCGATGATCTGAGGGCATTCCAGAATTACCTGGGTAATGTATTGCAGTTTACAGAAAAAGAGATGAAAGCGGGAAAAACAAAAGAAGAATTACTAAAAGCCATATCAATCCCCGGTTCAGAGGAATGGAAAGGCGATGGAATTTTCAGGCCGCTTACTGCTGCCTGGGAAGAATTAGGAGGAAAATAGTACCTGCTCAAGAATTAATACATATTATGGTACGGTTGATTTTAATTATTGTTCTTTTTTGCGTATTCGCCTGCAATGCAAATAAGAAAAGAAAAGAAAGTCACTCGGTTGATTTGGAATGGGTAACATTTGATAGTACCACAAAAACTCATTTTTATAATTCAAAAGGAAATATTGACTCTACTATTGAACTTCGGCATTATCTGAGGAATAACAGAGGAGAAATAGGAATAGTAGTCAAAACACTCAAAAAAAGAACTTACAACTCAACCGATAGCCTATTGTCAGAAAGAGAATTTCTCATTTTTGAAAATGGGGACAGGGAACTCTCAAGTGAAAGACTTCTGAAGTATGATTCAAAAAACAACTTGATTTTAGAATTGTATTCATCACATGGCGAAACTACTTACAGTAATAAATATGAATATTCACAAAACCGGCTAACTAAGAAAACTCATATTTTTTCCGAGCCTAAATCATTTAATCAGATAATTCAGACTGACAAGGAAAAAGGTAATGCAAAATACGACACCCTGATCACTGTATACAAGTACGATGATAAAGGCGTTCAAATATACCCCGGGGATTCAGAAGAAATGTACCCTTTTATTGATACGACAGACAATTTCAGAGTTTTTTATACAAATCACTACAAAAATTCTGATACGCAAATTCTGTATAGCGTAAGCAGACGATTATCCGACAACTACATGCTTGCAACTGATACAAGCTGGGAGGTTAATGGCAAGCAGGTAAAATGGGTTGATTATAATTTTGAATCCTTGCAATTAAGAATGGGAATTAGGAAATATGATAAACGAGGAAATGAAGTTCTGGAGGTAACTTACAACAATAGCAGAAACAAATAATCTTTACAGATTTCCTTCAACCCTTTTATCAAAGTATATTCTTCTTTTATTCAGAATTTTTACCTTTTTAAAATCACTTTGCAGCGGATTTAAAATAAAATTTCTTTCCTCAAATACAATTACGCTTGGTACTGAAAGTAACAACTGTTTTTTGTCTGTCAGGAAACTATCCCCTGTTTTTTGGGTAAAGTTTCTTATATCCGGAGCATCCCAACCTGCAGGTAATTTTTTCAAATCAACTTCTTGCACAACAGTAGCATCAGGAACAAAGATTGTAACCAGGATGTAAGGTTTAGCGTCCAACATTTTGGCAGGTGTATGTGCAAGTGTTTCCAAAAGAGCTAAAGCTCTGCCCGATGCGGCATATAATGCAGGATGACCTTCACTGTTCCATCTTCCGCCAAACAGCTTTGCCCCGTTACCGCTCAGATCATCTGCATATTGCTCTTGTGTAATCCTGTATAGTTCCATTTATGATATAATGAGGGCCTAATAAACACCCTGCTCGAGTCTTCCTAATATTTTTAAAACTAATTGTATCCCAAAAGTTGTATCTAAAAAATCAAGAGGGGTTTTATTGCCGAGAGAAATTAAGGGGCTGTGCACCCACTCAATAAAAGCACCTTTAGAACCGATAACTTCTATTCCCCGTTGGGCAAAAGCGGCAAGTTCCAAAACCTTTTCGGTTTTTAATGTGTCAAGAAGCTCATCTTCATCTTTTCGCTGGATATTGCGGTGAGAACTGTGAAGCAAACCACTCATAACTTCCATAGAAATTCCAAGGTGGGCCGCCAGTGATTTTAAAGTAGATTTTTTTATTCCTTCCCTGGTAAGGGCTATTAAATCATAATCTCCGGAAATAGATTTTTCAATCGAAGTATTACCCCCAAGAATGACCCGGAATGTATTGTATTTTAATGCAGGTTCTTCCAGTATCAGGGTTTCATTTTCTTGTACAGAATATGATTTTAATTTTTTAGCCTTAGCACCCATTTTCTTTTCCTTTTTCCAAAAATACGACATTTTGCAATAATAATATCCAAATTGTCATATTATTTTTTTTCTATCAACTTTTCGAGTACATAATATGTAATCGGGCAAAAGGTGGAATTCTTCAGCGTAAGGGCTTTTCGTTTTATGATTACATCCTCATCTGTGTAGGGAAACCGTTGGCAGTCAGAAGGTCTCTGGTCGTAAATCGAACAGTAGTTATCTGCGCCAAGAAAAGGGCATGGTGATGATTTTACTACAAAATCACCATCCTCATCCACCCGCAGGTAAGTCTCAATAAAATCACTTTCCCTCAATCTCAGATACTTACTGATGCGTTTTATATCAGGGGTTTTAAACCGTGGAGAGAAATTTTTACAACAATTGGCACAACTTAAACAATCAACTTTAGAAAATGCTTCTTCATGAAAGCCGGGAAGCAGGCGTAATACATCATTCTTGCCAGCCCTTTCCAGGAACTGCTTATACAATTTTTGCCGCTCCTTCGTTTTCTTTTCCCAGTTATGCAATAGTTTATCTGCCATAAGGCAAAGAAAAACATTTCACTGCTTATCCCCAGCATGTTTGCTGCACTGTTTTTCTCGCCACTGCATCTTACCTTTGCGAAGCTAAAAAAAGGCTAAGTGGACTATTAGCCGATTATTTTTTCTATAAATCACACTCATACCCTGATTTTATGAATCTGATTGAAAAACAAGCAAACGAATTCGCAAAAAGGCATATAGGACCAGGCAATGCAGACACAGTGGCAATGCTGAAGACGGTTAGAGAAAACAGTCTGAACGAACTGATTGCCAAAACCGTCCCTGAAACAATCAGGATGAGCCGTACCTTGAACCTGCCTGCAGCAATGAATGAATATGAATACTTGCAGCACATCAAGGCTATTTCGCAAAAGAACAAGGTATTTAAGACCTATATTGGACAAGGTTATTATGATACCATCACCCCTTCGGTGATAATGAGAAATATTTTTGAAAACCCGGGATGGTACACACAATACACTCCTTACCAGGCAGAAATATCTCAAGGCCGCCTTGAAAGCCTGCTGAACTTCCAGACAATGGTAAGCGACCTTACAGCATTACCCATTGCGAACGCCTCATTACTTGATGAAGGTACCGCTGCCGCAGAAGCTATGGCCATGTTCTTTCATACACTAAACAAACAGGACGTTGCTGAACGGCCAAAGTTCTTTATTGATACTGAAGTTTTCCAGCAAACAAAAGATGTACTTGCCACAAGGGCTATGCCCATTGGTATCGAACTGGTAGAAGGAAATTACAAAACAGCAGAAATAGACAGTACTTATTTTGGGGCAATTGTACAATATCCTAATGATAAAGGTTCTGTTGAAGATTACCGCAATTTTATCGAAAAAACTCATGCTGCTGGTGCCTTTGTAGTAATGGCCACTGACCTGCTGGCACTCACACTCCTCACACCTCCAGGTGAACTGGGTGCAGATGTCGCTGTTGGCTCCGCCCAGCGTTTTGGCGTTCCATTGGGTTATGGCGGACCACATGCTGCATTCTTTGCAGCAAAAGACGATTTCAAAAGAAGCCTTCCGGGGCGTATTATCGGTATCAGTATTGATGCGCAGGGTAACAGGGCATTAAGAATGGCTTTGCAAACCAGGGAACAGCATATTAAAAGAGAAAAGGCCACATCAAATATCTGCACCGCCCAGGCTCTTCTTGCAAATATGGCTGCTATGTATGCAGTTTATCACGGTCCCGACGGTCTGAAAGATATTGCCAAAAGAATTGCCACCCTCACACAAACAGTGGCTGTTTCACTTCAGGAAATGGGTTATGAATTAGTTTCGGACACTTTCTTTGATACCATATTTGTTAAAACAGACAACAATACAGTTATTAAAGAAAATGCTGAAGCAAAAAGAATCAACCTGCGTTATGCCGGCAACAATCTTGTGGGCATTTCAATTGACGAAACAACAGAACTTTCCGACCTGTTTGATTTAATCAGTTGCTTTGAAAGTGAAATCGATACTGTTAGTTTTGAGATTGATCAGGATACAACGCTAGAGTATATTCCATCTTCATTAACAAGAACCTCTGCATTCCTTACGCATCCAGTATTTAACACTCACAAGAGTGAAAGCCAGATGATGCGGTACATCAAGTATCTTGAAAACAAAGATCTGTCGCTTAATACTTCCATGATTTCGCTGGGCAGTTGTACTATGAAGCTGAACGCTGCCTCAGAGATGATTCCGCTTAGCTGGACACACTGGAATAAAATTCATCCCTTTGCTCCTGTCAGCCAGACTGAGGGCTATCAATACATTATTGATGAGCTGAGTAAATACCTCTGTGAAATAACAGCGTTCGATGCCTGCAGCCTTCAGCCAAACAGTGGTGCACAAGGTGAATATGCAGGCTTGCTTACTATCAAATCATATCATGAAGCTAATGGAGACCATCATCGCAACGTAATGCTGATTCCCATTTCAGCACACGGGACAAACCCCGCTTCGGCTGTAATGGCAGGCATGAAAGTAGTGGTGGTAAAGGCATTGGATAACGGATACATCGACATTGATGACCTGAAAGCCAAAGCCGAAGCTAATGCTGCAAACCTGGCGGGAATTATGATTACATATCCGAGCACCTATGGTATTTACGAGGAGACTGTAAAAGAAATTACAGATATAGTTCACCAGCATGGCGGCCAGGTTTATATGGATGGTGCCAACATGAATGCGCAGGTTGGCTTAACTGCTCCGGGCCTTATCGGTGCCGATGTTTGTCACCTGAACTTGCACAAAACTTTTGCTATTCCACATGGTGGTGGTGGTCCGGGAATGGGGCCAATTTGTGTAAGAGCTCATCTTGCCAAACATTTACCCGGCCATTTTCTGGCTGACAGTCCAAGCCTTGCAGAAAACAATGGAGCCGTTTCCGCTGCGCCTTATGGCTCTGCACTTATTCTTCTTATATCTTACGGATATATCCGGATGCTTGGACCTGATGGACTGAAAGAGGCAACAGAATATGCCATTGTGAATGCAAATTATATGCGGGCAAGGCTGGCGGGTAACTTTGATATTCTATACACAAACAGTAATGGCCAATGTGCCCATGAATTCATTGTTGACTTAAGGCCATTCAAAAAATCAGCGGAAATTGAAGCAGAAGATGTAGCAAAACGCCTGATTGATTATGGCTTCCATGCGCCAACGATGAGCTTCCCCGTACCCGGAACAATAATGATTGAGCCAACAGAAAGCGAAGACAAGGCAGAGTTAGACCGTTTCTGCGATGCGCTGCTCTCCATCCGTGAAGAAATCAAGGCAATTGAAGAAGGTAAAGCTGACAAAAAAGATAATCCTCTTAAAAATGCTCCGCATACCCAGTTTATAACTACTGCCAACGAATGGAACCATGCTTATACAAGACAGGAAGCCGCCTTTCCATTACCATATGTGGCAACAAATAAATTCTGGCCATCTGTGGCAAGGGTAAATAATACTCATGGCGACAGGAACCTGATTTGCACTTGCGAACCTGTTGAAAGTTATATGGAAGCTGAAGCCTGATTTCATTTTGTATGAAATAATAAAAGGGGCTGTCTGAAAAGACAACCCCTTTTTTCTTTAATCATGGCAAAACTTAAAATCTTCCGCGGTTTCTTCCGCTGTTGTTACTATTGCTGTTTCCATTATTTCCTCCACCGTTATTACGGCCACTGTTGCTACCACCTCCATTGTCTCTTCTTTCAAACTGGCGGGAAGGTTGCTGCTGTTCACTTCTCCTTTGCATTTGCTGTGGCTGGCGTTGTTGTTGAGGCTGAGGCTCATACCTCCGTTCCATCTGCTGCGGTTGCCTTTGAGGTTGTTGCTGGCCATTTCTATCAAATGTCCTTACCTCCCGCTGGCGTGGCGGCTGGTTGCCGTTGTTGTTATCATTAGTACGCCGTTCAAAACTTCTATTGGTATTGTTATTACCAGGAATATTTGTTCTCTCGTTCCTTTCAGAAGGTCTGTAAATCCTTTGCTCATTTCCGGGCTGACGGTTGTCATTATTTGTTCTGTCAAAGCGGCGGTTATCCTGCCTGCTGTTGTTCATTTCCTGCTGCCTGTTATTATCATTTCTTCTGAAACCATTATCGTCAATCCTGTCGCGGCGGTCAGGGCCATTATTATTCCGGTTATTCATCTCCCGCCTGTCTTCACGGTATGTCCTGTTTCTGAAGTCTCCGCTGTTTCTTTCGTACCTGTCGAACTGACGGGGTGCAAACTGGCGGCTTTCTTCTCTTCTCACATTTGGTCTGTACACATTTATTTCGTTATTACGGAATACTGTGCGACCGGGTGAATAGCTCTGGCGGAAACGTACCGGCTCAATCCTGCCGCAATATCTTTCAGCCTGGAACCTTGAAGGACCTGAACGGAACCCATAACCACCACTATAGTTATAATTAATGACTGTTGTGTAGTTAATGATGGTAACGTTCTGATACCTTGGCACACAGTAATCGTACCAGCGATTAGAAACAATGTGCCTTCTTGGAACAAAGCACCAATAGTTGGATGGAGGATTGTATCCGCCGAGGTTAAAGTTGATACTGATATTTATTCCGGGCCTTAATGGTGCCCAGCCATAATAATCGCCACCATCCCGCCAGGCCACCCATGCTGGCGACCATTCATAACCTGGAACCCAGAACCATCCATAATACCTGTCTTGCTCCCAGCGGCCATAGTGGAATGGAGCCCATCCCCAGTCATAATCGGATACCCACATCCATTCGTAGTTATCTGTCCACACCCAGTGGCCATTAGTGCTGTATGGCTGAAAATCTTCTTCTACTTCGGGTACCCACACATAACCATAGCCCGGATATTCAACCCAGTTGCCGTAAGGGGTAAGGTTGTCATAAAAATCCTGGTAAGTTACATCCCTGTCTTCTCCATACCTGTCATCGTACCTGTTGTCGTACCTGTCATTACCATAATAATCATCATTACCGTTATTGTATTGTGCCAACGAGGTAATACTGATTAACATGCTGGCTGGCATTACTAAAGCCAGAACAGCAAACCTTATAATTCTTTTCATGGGTCAATTGTTTTTTGTGTAAAAAATCTTGTCATTACGATTTTGTCTTTTTTACATATGACCCATTACTATGCCAGCAAGAGTTAAAAGATTGATGGCAACATTTTTTTATCAAAAAATTGTGTTAACAAAAAAGGTCGCCATAATGACGACCTTTTCTCTTTCATGATTGCAGACTTAGTTCCGGCGAATCCTGAAGTTACATACCACATTCTTTGGTGTGGTGTTGAACATCATCTGTATATTGAAATTGCCTTCAACAAAACCAGTCAGCGGTGGCCCAAATGCTGTAATATTTACTGTTGGATTCGATGTAATAATCTGATTGGAAAAAACACTCGAACCATAGCTTACTGAAGCTAACGTAAGGGGCAAGTTATTTCCAGTCACCTGATTATTCAAGAAAGAAAATTGAACAGCACTCACGGTTCCGGCATTTTGTCTATATCCGGACACCCAAGATTTATGGGAATAAGCCCCGGTATAAACTGAGTCGTTATAGTTAAGATAATCTGGTGGTGAAGCCAGGTTGCTGGGCGAGCCATCAATCATCAACTCAATATACTGCACTGATGAGGTACCGCAAGCCTGCAATGTGCCCACATTTACCGAACCTGTTGTACCACTACCACTAACGGGAACGCTTTGTTGCAGTGTTGAATAATCAACCCCCAGCACCGAAAAATTCAAGGTGCCGGAACTGCATCTCATCACTGAAAATGAGAATGTACCATTCGTAACAGGCACAGTATATTGATGCCCTCCGTCTAAATAAATAGCAGCCGCACCGCTTGTAACATTGGCTGAAGCACAGTTGGTAACAGTACCGGTAATAACAAGGCTGTTCGCTGCAGGGATGGTAACAGTAACCACAGGCAATGTTGTATTTGCACTAAACGGCCCGATGTTCTGGCTATGAACTACAGTATTGCAAATATCAAGCACTTCCAGTACCAATGATTCATTCTTTGGCACTTTTCCGCAGAGGTTTCCGGCAGAGTCTGTACGGCCATAAGCGTATGTCCCATTTACTGTTCTTTTTATTCTAACCTGGGCATTTATCAAGGCCCCGCCATCATCATCCTTAAATGACATACAAAGATCGACTAATGGAAACGGAGCATCGCAATTCCAGAAAGAAAAATGGCTGACCTGTGCCACATAGTTATTTCCTGTTTTTGTTGCTGTTCCCTCCTGTTTCCACCGTGCTGTTGCTTCATCAAAATGCCAGAGGTCAATCGTCGCCGGAGCACTTGCCTGCAAAGATGCAGGAACAGGAAATGTCAGCTCGGCAGTTTTTCCACTGGCAATTTTAAGTGCCTGGCCAGATGAACCGGTTAGCTCCACGCCAATCATTCCATAAGTAGAAAGTCCTCTTTCTGCACCAGCAGTTGTTATTCCTCTCAGGTCGCCCATAACAGTATAAGGCAAATCGGCTGAAGAAGGGTCAATCCATGTCATTGCTACATCTACCGTACCAGAATAGGCCATTCCCACTGCATCAGTTATCGCATTAACAGGCATTACCAATTTTGCACCGCCTGAAATATTTACCGTGCCTCCCGCAGAAGCTGCGAAACTGCCGCTGTTTGCTTTGGGCAACATTTTTATTCTTACGTTGTTAATGCGACCAGCTACTGATACGAATGTTCTGTAACCGGTAAAGTATCCGTTCTTTTCAACTTTAACTGCACCGTTTGCCTTGGAGAGATTAATATTTCTGAAATGAAATACTCCATAACGGTCGCTAGTGGTTGTATTCGCTCCGCTCCTTACAGTGGCACCGGCAACAGGACGGTTGTTTTCATCTACAACGATACCATTTACTCCTCCCGTAACCATTTCATTATCGTTAACTGAAGGATCGGCAGGGACGACTACATCAGGCAATGTACCTTCCACTTCCCGCTGGCAGGAAGTAACAGTAGCCGCAAACCCTAACATTAACAGTACAGGCAAATAAAATTGCTTAATTGAACTTAGCATATTGACAGTTTATGTGATGTGAAGCTAAAAAAATAATCGCAGCCATACAAACCTGACTGCGATTACTATCAATATATCTCAAACAAAATCAATTCCCCAATCGGGCTTCTACGCTATCCCAGTTCACCACTTTCCACCACGCCGTGATATAATCTGCACGGCGGTTTTGGTATTTTAGGTAGTAGGCATGTTCCCATACATCCAATCCGAGCAGCGGAGCTCCCTTTAAATCACTGATATTCATCAACGGATTGTCCTGGTTTGGGGTCGAACCTATGATAAGTTTTCCTTCATTTGAATTTACCAGCCATGCCCAACCACTGCCAAACCTGTTCTTTGCAGCATCGGCAAACTGGTTCTTAAAAGCATCCTCCGAACCAAAATCTCTGATTAACAATTGAGAAAGTTTATTTCCCGGTGCATTTGCATCTGAAGGAGCCTTCATGCTCTTCCAGAAAAACTCATGATTATAATGCCCGCCACCATTATTTCTCATTTTGGCAGAATACTTATTGATATTCTTCATCAACGCAGTCAACGACACCTTATTCGTATCTACATTTTCAGCTTTTACAGCATCAGCCAAATTTTTTGCATATGCGGACGCATGCTTCGAATAATGTATTTCCATCGTCATGGCATCAATAACCGGCTCCAACGCATTGTACGCATATGGCAGGGGTTGCTGTGTGTATGAAAAATCTTCGCCACCAATACCGGTCACTTTCGTAGTTCCTGCACAAGCCCACGAAGGAATAACTGTCGCTCCTATTCCAGCCACTGATGTGGTAATCAAAAAACTTCTCCTATTTAGTTTTTTATCTGCCATACTATTGGTTTTTGTTCAATAAAATTAGGCTATTTTTATTAACTGCTGATTTCCCAAAAACTGTTACATATTCAGCGATTATCATGGCATTTGTACTAAAAGACTATTATAAAATACTTGCGGTAGAACCGTCAGCCACTATTCCCGAAATAAAAAAGGCCTACCGGAAACTTGCACATCAATATCATCCTGATAAAAGCAACAACGACCCTTATGCCATTGCTCAATTTGCAGAAATAAAAGAAGCCTACGAAGTGCTGACTGACCCTGCGAAAAAAGAATATTATCTGCAGCAAAGATGGTATGCACAAAGTATCGGAAAAAGAAAAACTGAAAGTGTAGTTACTCCTGTCACAATCCTTCAGCAGGCTATTGCATTGGAAAGGCATACTGCTACGATTGATGTTTTCAGGATGGATAAAAACGGCCTGCGGGATTATATTCTTGATATGCTAAACTCAGAAACAATCCAGAAGCTGCAGTCTTTTGATGAACCTTTCACTATCCGGCAAATTATTGATACAATCCTCCGTTCATTAAAGCCCCTTACAAAAGAACATACAATCACAATATTAGAATCACTTAGAAAACTATCCCCAAACGACAAGCAGGCCTGTGAACTCATAAATCAGTTTGAAGAGAAACAGCAGCAAAGGCACAAATCTGAAAAGTTGACAATACCGGCAGTTATACTCATCACCCTTCTGATCTGCCTTATCATGTGGCTGGCATCCCGATAATTGCCACCTGTGCCGAATAAAATATATTTGCAGCATGCACTATATCTCGGTCAACGGACTTACAAAAAGCTACGGCATTCAGCCACTATTTCATAACATCTCTTTTAACATTGAGGAAGGTGATAAAATTGCCCTCATTGCCAGGAACGGAACCGGAAAATCAACACTGCTGAAAATACTAGCAGGAATTGAAACTGCAGATGAAGGGACTGTTTGGGTAAATAAAGACGTGGATGTAGTGCTCTTTGAACAAGACCCCGGGTTTGAAGAAGAGAAAACAGTACTTGACAATATCTTTTTCCATAATCACCCCATCATCAACGCCATTAAAGAATATGAAGCAGCGGCTGAAGATAACGATGTTGAAAAACTGAATACAGCTATCGTTAAAATGGATGAACTGGGTGCCTGGGATTTTGATGCCAAAGTGAAACAGGTACTGGGCAAATTGAATATTCATAACCTGGCACAACCGGTTAATACATTAAGCGGTGGCCAGCGGAAAAGGGTGGCCCTTGCAAAAACACTGATTGATATTGGCTTTGAACATAAACATGTGCTGCTGATAATGGATGAGCCTACCAACCACCTTGATGTGAGTATGGTTGAATGGCTGGAGCATTATCTGGACAAAGAAAATGTAACGCTGTTGCTTGTAACCCACGACCGTTATTTTCTGGATGCCGTATGTGAAGAAATCTGGGAACTTGACAGCAGTGAAATCTATGTATATAAAGGCGACTATGAAAACTATCTTGAAAAAAAATCTGCCCGTGCCGAAAACGATGCAGCCAGCATAGACAAGGCCCGGAACCTGTACCGAAAAGAACTGGAATGGATGCGGAAGCAGCCCAAAGCAAGAACAACCAAGAGCAAAAGCCGCCAGGATAACTTCTATGAAATTGAAAAGAAAGCAAAAAAACAAGTGGCAGATGAACAAATGCAGCTTGATATGAAAATGAGCCGGCTTGGAGGCAAAGTGCTTGAACTGAAAAAGGTTTACAAAAACTATTGTGATACAATAATCCTGAAAGGATTTGATTACACTTTTAAGAAAGGAGAAAGAATTGGGGTTATTGGCAAAAATGGTGTCGGTAAATCAACCTTCATTAATATTCTCCAGGGGATGGAGAAAGCCGACAGCGGAAAAATCAATATCGGCGATACTGTTGTTTTTGGCAACTACTCACAACAGGGATTAGTGATAAAAGAAGATATGCGGGTGATTGAGTTTGTAAAAAACATAGCTGAGAATTTTCCACTGGCCAGTGGTGGTTCGCTGAGTGCAGCCCAGTTCTTACAACTGTTTCTTTTCGACCCGGATAAGCAATATACCTACATCAGCAAGTTAAGCGGAGGAGAGAAAAGAAGGCTCCACCTTTTGTCAATCCTGTTTCGTAATCCCAATTTCCTGATATTGGATGAGCCTACCAATGACCTCGACCTTCCGACATTGGGTGTGCTGGAGAATTTTTTAAGTGAGTTTCCCGGTTGCCTGCTTATAGTATCCCATGACCGCTACTTTATGGACAGACTCGTTGAACACCTGTTTGTCTTTGAAGGCGATGGTATCATCCGGGATTTCCCTGGTAATTATTCACAGTACAGGGAGTCATCAGCCAACAGTCAACAGTCAACGGTCAATAGCCTGCAATCCACAGACGGCAATACGGCCATTGAAGCTGAACGAACTAATAAAGAGAAGACCCGGCAGCTTTCCTACAAAGAGAAAAGAGAGTTTGAGATGCTGGAAAAAGAAATACCGGAACTTACAAAGGAGAAAGAAACAATTACTGAGAAACTCAACAGCGGTACTGCTCCTTTTGAAGAATTACAGCAATTGTCTGTAAGAATTGGGGAAATAACACAACTGCTTGACGAAAAAGAAATGCGCTGGCTGGAACTTAGCGAATTGCAGTGATTTTAGTATCTTGACCAGGCATAGACCATTAACCATTACAAAATGAATTACTCACTCAAGGCTGTATTTTTTACAGCAGTATTATTTTCTGCATTTACATCATCTGCACAGATAATCAATATCGAAAATGCCCGCATGCACTCCGACACTACAGGCTGGATGGGCGGAGCCGGAGCAGCTTTCAGCCTGAATCAGAATAAAGAAAAAATTACAGGCGGTAATATCCAGGCACATCTTCAGCACAAGACAAAGACTGACAAAAGCCTATGGCTTCTTTTAGGCGATTACGGCTTACTTAAAGCAGGAGGCGAAAAACTAATAGCAGAAGGTTTTGGTCATATCCGGTACAACAAGAAAATAAACAACTGGCTTCGCTGGGAAGCTTTCGGTCAGTTTCAGAAAAATGTAATTACACAAATAGATTCGAGGTATTTGATAGGTACGGGGCCGAGGTTCAGGATTGTTAAAAACAAAATAATCAGACTGTATGCTGCCAGCCTTGTTATGTATGAAAGAGAAAAGGAAACTTCATCGATAGTTCCTGTACAAAATATAGCAAGAAGCAGCAGTTATATTTCTTTCACACTTACACCTGTTGAAACAACAGATATAACGAGCACAACATTCTTTCAGCCTGCAATAAATAACTTAAGCGACTACAGAATTCTTAACCAGGTTAAGATCGGGGTAAAGGCCACAAAACATTTTTCACTTTCACTTAAATGGAATTACCTTTTCGACAACCGCCCTGCCGGAGCAGCACCAAAAACCACCTATTCATTGTCAACTGGTATTGATTACGACTTTTAATTACTCTATAAATTCCGAATAAACCCTGGCGCCGTAATAAGAATAGCCTTTTGATTCCCTTTTTGTTCCGCATAATACTGAGTGAATAAATCCGTTCAGTTCCACCTGCTGAGTATGGTATATGCCACGGTTGAGATTGTGTTTGAAGAAAAATTGTACTTTACCGTCAGGTGTTTTCCAGATATCAAGACTGTCTGTTTGCAGATTATTAAATACAAAATTCTCTCTTAGATGCGTAAGCAATAACCGGCTCCTGTACCATGTGCCACCAGTAGCCGACACAAAGGGTTTTCCATTGTACAATGCAACGCTGTCATTATAAGCAAATACGTTAAGATAATTATCCCCCTTTCTTAGCCAATCCCTGAGTTTTGGATAATAGGTACTGTCATATCCGTAGTCGCTATCCAGAAACGAAATCCTTTTAATGTAAGATGGCATCTGGCTAACTCCTGCAATAAAGCCGAAGATAAAACTGCCGCCGCCGCTATGCCCATTTAAATAAACGCTTCTCCTTTTCCCAAATAGAGCAGACAACGAATCCACTAATCCTGTAATTATAACCTTAAAATCCGGGTGTTTCGTTTTCCAGGCAGGCCAGCTTTTGTAATCATTCTCCAGGTAAATAACTATGAAATCTTTTTTACGAAGCTGACTGCGGATAAATTTTGTCTGTGCTGCTATATGCTGAATATCAAAATGCCAGTCATCTCCAGGCTGCATCCTCTTCCCCATAGTTTGTGCGGTGGTATTCCCGTTTGGTAAAGCATAAAAGACGATTATTTTATTGCCACTTTTTGAAATAGTTTCAGGCCTGTCAACAGTCACTCTTATATCAGAATAAATACGGAAAGATTCAATAATATTTTTCTGCTGACTAAAGAGCAGCAAAGGAATGAGCAGAAATATAAAGCCGGACAGCAAATTTTTTATCACAGAAGTATTTGTCTAAAGTTACAATCTTGCCATCGCTTTTCTCAACACCTCATCCGGTTCAATCTTTTCCATACACTTAAAGTGCCCCAGGGGACACTTCTTATAACCAATCTTTGAACAGGGACGGCACCAGAGTTTATTTACCTGCATAATGACATCTGTAGTCGGCGCATCGCCATAATAGGGTGTCATCCCAAAAGAAGGAACTGTATTTCCCCAAAGCGAAACGATTGGCTTCTTATAGGCGGCGGCAATGTGCATCAGGCCGGTATCATTGGTTATCACCAGTCTTGCTTTTCTTACCAGGTCTGCACTTTCATTCAGTTTAAACTTGCCACAGGCATTATACACTTTTATATCATCCACCGCAGCAATTTCTTTTCCTGCTTCTGCATCCTCCGGGCCGCCAAGCAGAATGACCGGGAATTTTATTTTTGTACAAAACTCTTTCCATCGATCTATTGGCCACTTCTTTGTGCCCAAGGCTGCTCCAATTACACAGGCAACATAGCCCACAGAATGAGAGGCGGGAATATCCTCTCTCCTTATTTCATCCGCTTTCGAAATAAAATAGTCAAGTCCAGCACCATCATTCTTTACTCCAAAGGATTCTACTGTTTTCAGATATCGGTCAACAATATGAACCTTCGGAAGAAAATTTATCTTAAACGCTGTGTAGAGATACTTCTCAATGTTAAGTTTATAAAAAGAATATGATTTCTTTTTTAACGCCGATTTTACACGGAGTGTTTTTGTGTTATGATGCAGGTCAATAATGTAGTCATAGTTTTCAAGTTTCAGTTCTTCAATCATCAGTTCCCAGCTATGTGCTAAGAAGTGGATTTTGTCTATATATGGATTATGCTCCACCACCGGCAGAAAAGCGGACTTAGTTAAAAAATGCACCTCTGCATCCGGCACTTGTTGCTTCAGGCAACGGATTACCGGTGTGGTGAGGACAATATCACCAATGGATGAAAAGCGGATAATTAAAAATTTCGCCATGTTATTAAGGCATCATCTCTTCCATTTCGAGGAAGTTCAGGTCTTTATTAAATGTTTCCTTTGTGAATATTGCAGCAACAACTGTAATCACCATTATGATAATTGCTGCCACCCATCCGGCTGTCACATAATCCATGTAATTACGCAGCAACAAAAATAGTGGCATAATAAAAAAAGTCAGCATTCCCCTAACCATATTTGGAATGGTGGTTGCAGCGGTTGAGCGGAGGTTAGTACCGAACTGTTCCGCTCCCATCGTTACAAAAATTGCCCAAAAGCCAGTGCTAAACCCAAGTCCGGCACAAATCCAATACATTCTTTCGGCAGTTGAATTCCATAAAGTGGTAAAGAACAATGCTACAAAAATGGCAGTAAGAAGATAAAAAAGAAACAACGCCTTCTTCCGGCTTTGGAGCCATTGACTGACAAATCCCACTGCGATATCTCCAACTGAAATAGCAGCATAGGCAAACATGATGGCCTTACCGGCATCAATCTTTTCGCTGATGCCGAATTTTTCACCAAACTCTTTTGAAAAGGAAACAAGTACACCAATTACAAACCAGGTTGGCAATCCTATAAGAATGCTCAGCGCATATCGCTTAAACCTTTCCCTGTTGTTGAACAGCATTTTGAAACTGCCCCGTTTTATATCCATTCTCTTCACCGTATGAAACATTCCGGATTCAAAAACAGAGATGCGAAGCAAAAGCAACAATAAACCAAGTCCGCCACCGATGAAATAGCAAACCCGCCAGTCGAATTGCTGCTTCATGATAAAAGCAACAACGGCTCCTGTGAGACCGATTCCTGCTACGAAAGAAGTAGCAATCCCTCTTTTTTCTTTTGGAATTAATTCAGAAACCAAAGTAATGCCGGCTCCTAATTCTCCGGCAAGGCCAAGGCCTGCAATAAAACGTACAGCTTTAAACTGGTCGGGAGTTTGTACAAATCCATTTGTAATATTGGCAAGGGAATAAAGAATAATAGAACCAAACAGCACACTCAGCCTTCCTTTTTTATCACCCATTACGCCCCAGATAATGCCGCCGATAAGTAACCCTGCCATTTGCCACATCATTATGCTTTCGCCCTGACTTGTTACTTGTGCTTCAGAAAGACCAAATGAACGCAGGCTTGGAACACGGGTAATACTGAACAGCAGTAAATCGTAGATATCAACAAAATAGCCTAATGCAGCCACCAGTACCGGAACAGATAATATGCCATACTGTTTCTGTTGCATAAATTGATTTCTGATTGCCTGCTATTGAGGATTATTCTCTTGCGGTTTCTTTTTCGAGGGTGCAAACATTTTAATCAGCACCGGAGCAGTGGTTACCACAACAATACCAATAACAATTATTTCAAGATGCTCCTTTAAGTCGAAATTAAACTGCTGAAGTACCCATTTTTGGAGAAAGAAACCTCCTAATATCATCGTGGCAACCCAGGCAATACAACCAACAACATTAAAGAAATGAAATTTCTTTCTGTCCATCTCCACAATGCCCGCCACTATCGGAGCAAAGGTGCGGATGAATGGCAAAAATCTGGCTCCAATAACGGCCAGTCCGCCATGTTTTTCATAAAAATCATGTGCCTGATGCAGGTATTTTTTCTTGAACAAAAGCCTGTCCCGCCAATGGTACATCGCCGGTCCTACTTTTCGGCCTGTCCAATAGCCAACAGTATTTCCTAAAATACCCATTAAAGAAATTAAGCCCACCAGTACAAAAAGATCAAGCCAGTAGGTATAAGGATAATCAAATCCAAAATGTTTTAAAAACTGGTAACCTAGACCTGGTGCTGGAGCCTCCCCTTTTTTTGTTATTTCATGGGCATAAATGCCTGCAACAAATAACAGCGAATCACCTGGCAGAAAGAAACCAACAAACAAACCAGTTTCTGCAAAAACCACAAACAACAACAGCCAGAGTCCTCCATTCTCAATATACCATTGTGGTTGCAGCAGCTGAGACCAATGAAAACTATCCAGCAAATACATCAATTCCATTGCCATAATAACATTTCTTTATTTCTCAATAATTGCATCAGCATCATGCTCATTAAACGCCAATGCTTTTTTATCATCAAACTCACCTTCCCATCTTGCCACAACACAACTTGCCAAAGTATTGCCGATAACATTAACTGATGTGCGGGCCATATCCATGAGTTCATCAATACCAAAAATAGCAGCTATCGGCCAAAGGGGCAGATGAAACTGCTCAGCCGTTGCAATTAAAATTACTAATGATGCTCTTGGCACTGCTGCCACACCTTTACTCGTTAACATTAATATAAGACCCATTGTAATCTGTGCGCCTATACTCATGTGCATATTTGCAGCCTGTGCTACAAACACTGACGCTAGCGACAAATACAGTGTAGTTCCATCCAGGTTAAATGTATATCCAGTCGGAATTACAAACGAAACAATCTTTCGTGGCACACCAAATTTTTCCATGTTTTCCATTGCCTTTGGCAAAGCAGAATCTGAGCTCGTTGTTGCAAATGCAATAGACACTGGCTCCCGGATTGCCTGTACAAACTTCTTAACAGGAATCTTTATAAACATTGCTATTGGCAACAGTACGCAAAAAAGGAATACAAGCAGAGCAGCATAGAGAGTCAAAACCAGTTTAAAAAGGTTTTCCAAAACACCAATGCCCAGGTGCCCAACTGTAACAGCCATTGCTGCACCAATACCAACGGGGGCGAAATACATTATGATGTTGGTAAACTTAAACATTGCCTCAGACAAACTCTCACAAGCCCGTAGCATCGGCCTTTTCTTTTCCTCTTTCAACATGGCAAGACCTATAGCAAACAAAACAGAAAACACAACAATCTGTAAAACCTTCCCTTCAAAAATCGCCTTAACGAAATTAGTTGGGAAAATATCAACGATATGTTCATCCCAGGTTAGCTTTTTTGTTTCAGGTAATTTCTCCAAAATTTCTGGTTGTACAATACCCACTCCCGCCTGCGAAACATTTATCGCTATGATCCCGATGATAAGAGCAATAGTAGTGACGACTTCAAAATAAAGAAGCGATTTCCATCCCAACCGGCCAACCTGTTTAAGATTTGAATGTCCGGCAATACCGACTACCAATGTCGAGAACAGAAGCGGTGCAACTATCGTCTTAACGAGATTCAGGAATATTTGGCGAAGAAAGGCGAGATGTTGTGAAAACTCTCTGAATTCAACTCCAATTAATACGCCAAGCACCATACTTGTCATTATCCAGGCTGTAAGAGATTTTTTAAACCAGGAATAAATACATAAAGCCGCAACAAAAGCCCATCGTGAAACAGATAAAACTATTAATGGGACATCAACTACTCCGTTCCAGTCAACTGCATGTATTATTGCAGAAACCGAAAAAACTATCAATGCAAGCAACCCGGCTTTACGTTGGTTCATACAGTTAAACTAAGTTCTCAAAACTAATGGTTTACTCCCAATCAGTGAAATCAATCATGTTTCATCCATTCACAATTCTTTTCAGCCAAATTGCAGGAAATCAGTATTTTCCAGCCTGTAAATAACTCTACCTGATGACAGAAAACAAAACCACTTTTAAACAGTCCCTCGGATTGTTGGATGCCACCATGATTGTAGCCGGCTCGATGATAGGCTCCGGTATTTTTATCGTTAGCTCAGACATTGCACAAAATGTGGGCAGTGCAGGCTGGCTTATTGCCATCTGGCTGATTACAGGCTTTATGACCATCACTGCTGCTGTAAGCTATGGCGAACTGAGCAGTATGTACCCAAAAGCAGGCGGACAGTATGTGTACCTAAAGGAAGCATTTAATCCACTTGCAGGATTTCTTTACGGCTGGAGTTTTTTTGCAGTTATTCAAACCGCCACCATTGCAGCTGTGGGTGTGGCCTTTGCCCGTTATACAGCCTATCTTATTCCGGCATTGGGCGAAGACAATATTCTGTTTGGCATTGAAAAAGGATTGAATGCGGCAGGCAAAATGGAATACTCGTTTTCCATTAACGCAGCACAACTGCTTGCAATGGCTTTGATAATCTTTTTGACATACACGAACTCCAAAGGCATTAAAGGAGGAAAGATTATTCAAACGACTTTTACCACAACCAAATTAGTTTCACTTTTTGGTCTTATAATTCTCGGATTTTTTCTGGTAAAAGAGAGCTTCTGGTCGCAAAACTGGCAATCCGCCTTTGCCGCCAATCAATTGCAAAAAGATGGCTCCTGGTCATCAATCAGCGGCACTGTACTCATTGGTGCTATTGCTGCTGCTATGGTAGGCTCTATCTTCAGCAGCGATGCCTGGAACAACGTAACCTTTATTGCGGGTGAAATAAAAAATCCGAAAAGGAATATTGGTCTTGCTCTTTTTCTCGGTACACTTATCGTAACACTCATCTATGTTTCTGCCAACCTGATGTACCTGAATGTACTGCCGCTAAAAGGAACCGACAGTATTGCTTTTCCTGAAGGAGAAAGAGTTGCTGTAGCAGCATCTAATGCTATTTTTGGAACAGCTGGTGCCAAAATCATTGCCATCATGATTATGATTTCAACATTCGGATGCAATAACGGACTGATACTTGCTGGTGGCCGGGTGTATTATACAATGGCTAACGATGGCCTTTTCTTCAAAAAAACGAGAGAGCTGAATAAAAATGCTGTTCCCGAATGGGCCATGTGGGCACAATGTGTGGTGGCCTGCCTGCTTTGCCTGAGCGGAAAATATGGTGACCTGTTGGATATGGTTTCTTTTGTGGTTGTTTTATTCTATGCACTTACCATACTTGGCATTTTTATTCTTCGTAAAAAAAGGCCGGACATTGACAGGCCGTATAAGGCATTTGGCTACCCGGTGCTGCCGGTCATCTATATTTTGATGGCAGTCACTTTTTGTTATTTTCTCATAACGATGAAACCAACCTATGCAGGGATAGGCCTTGGCATTGTGCTGGCGGGCATTCCTTTATATTATATCGCCGTTTCAAACCGCAAATCAAATAAGCCTGAAAATATTAACGTCAATCCTTAACTTTAAAACTTATTATTAAAAACAGCTTATGAGTTTATTTGTAAGAAAGCCGATGGCAACCTTGTTGAATGAAGCTGCCGAATCAGGTACACATACGTTGAAAAGAACTTTAGGTGCTGGCGGACTTGTCGCATTAGGAATTGGAGCAATTATCGGCGCAGGATTATTCTCTATCACAGGTATGGCAGCTGCCAATCATGCCGGGCCTGCTATTACCATTTCATTTATCGTTGCCGGTTTAGGCTGTCTTTTTGCAGGTCTTTGTTATGCAGAGTTTGCTTCAATGATTCCGGTTGCAGGAAGTGCCTATACTTACAGTTATGCCACAATGGGTGAATTCATTGCATGGATTATTGGCTGGGACCTGGTATTAGAATATGCAGTCGGTGCTGCTACGGTTGGCATAAGCTGGAGCCGCTATCTTGTAAAATTTCTGGAAGGGTTTAATATTAATCTCCCACATGAATTAACCGTAGGCCCCTGGGATGGAGGGATAATAAATCTGCCCGCTGTATTTATTATTGTGCTGATGAGTTTGTTATTAATAAAAGGAACAAAAGAGAGCGCCACTGTGAATGCAATTATTGTTGCACTTAAAGTGTCTGTTGTTTTAATATTTATTTTTCTTGGCTGGAAATATATTAACAATACCAATTATAACCCTTACATCCCGGACAACACAGGAAAGTTTGGTGATTTTGGATTTAGCGGGATTATAAGAGCAGCTGCCATTGTATTCTTTGCGTATATTGGTTTTGATGCCGTAAGTACAGCCGCACAAGAAGCTAAAAATCCCAAACGGGATATGCCTATAGGAATTTTAGGTTCACTTGTAATTTGCACTTTGCTCTATATTCTCTTTGCCCATGTAATGACGGGTGTAACCAGCTATAAGGCTTTTGCAGGAAAAGATGGAATAGCACCCGTGGCCGTTGCCATTGAGCACATGGGAAGCACCACCAACGCTGCCGGAGTTATCCAGCCCGACTATCCTTGGTTGAACAGGGCAATAGTTGTGGCAATACTGGCTGGTTATTCATCCGTTATCCTTGTAATGCTGATGGGGCAAAGCCGTGTATTCTTCAGCATGAGCAAAGATGGACTTATACCAAGAATCTTCTCAACTGTTAATGCAAAAACCCAGACACCGGCTAAGAGCAACCTGCTCTTCATGCTTTTTGTAAGCCTTTTTGCGGCATTCGTTCCTGCAAGGGTCGTTGGGGAGATGACAAGCATCGGAACTTTATTTGCCTTTATTCTTGTTTGCATCGGGATACTTGTAATGAGAAAAAAGATGCCGGAACTCCCAAGGGCTTTTAAAACACCTATGGTGCCTTTGGTGCCCATTCTCGGCATCATCACTTGCCTTTTCATGATGGTATTTCTCCCAATGGATACCTGGATCCGTCTCTTATTGTGGATGCTGATAGGCTTGGATATTTATCTTGCTTACGGGGCAAAAAACAGTCACTTGGGTGATGGCACCCTTGAAAGAAGAGGAATGAGGCTGGCCCGGATTACTGGACTGATTTTAAGTGTACTGCTTATAATCGTCGGATTCCTGCATCAATATGTAGTTGGGTTTGATGCAGACAGAATACTTCTTTACATATCTATCGGTTTTGCATTATTTCACATGGTGCTGTATGCAAGTAAACTAAACAGGCCTGAATCTGCCAGTTAAAAATCAAACATACCTGATAAAACCACCCAAACCGGGTGGTTTTTCATTTTCGGCCATTCCCTTACATTTGCAGCCCGGATTATCAGTTAACTCAATACCCAAAAACATACCATGGGAAGAATTTTTGAAGTACGAAAAGCCTCTATGTTTGCCCGCTGGGACAAGATGGCTAAGAACTTTACCAGGATTGGTAAGGAAATTATCATAGCCGTAAAAGCCGGAGGACCAGATCCCGGAACTAACGCTGCTCTCCGCCGCTGCTTTCAAAATGCCCGGAGTGTGGGCATGCCGAAAGACCGGGTAGAAGCTGCTATCAAGAGGGCTCAGGGCAAAGAGCTTGTAAACTATGACGAAATCCTGTACGAAGGTTATGGCCCACATGGTGTGGCAATTCTGGTAGAAACTGCAACAGATAACCATGTAAGAACAGTGGCCAATGTAAAAAGCCATTTTAATAAAGGCGGTGGCACAATGGGAAACAGCGGAAGTGTTGCTTTTCAGTTTAAGAAAATGGGTGTATTTAAATTGAAACCCGAAGGACTGAATGCAGATGATATGGAGCTGGAACTTATTGACTTTGGCCTGGAAGAACTAGGTGAAGGAACCGGCGAAAATGGCGAAGACATATTAGTAGTTCGATGTGGATTTACTGATTTCGGTCATATGCAAAAAGCATTAGAAGATAAAGGTATCACACCAATCAGTGCTGAGGTTGAATGGATTCCTTCCACAACCGTTCCTCTTTCCGATGCCCAGGCAGAAGATGTGAGCAAACTGATTGAAAGGCTGGAGCAGGATGATGATGTACAAAAGGTATTTCATAATATGGGATAACGAATCCTCACAAATAGAAAAGCGGCTGAGTTTTCAGCCGCTTTTCTATTTTTATTTTTGGGCTTAAACGGTAACGATTTTACATTCCCAATGCAGTCTTAATCGCTGTAATATGCTGCGAAATATTCTGTGTACCATTAGGCACTCCGTTATTCATTACAAAAGGTGCGGCCCGTCTCACCATATCTTTTGCGCCTACCCAATATAAATCAACCCAGTCTGCTGGTATCAGGTTTTCAAACAATGCCCTGAATTCACTTTGCGAATTAGACCTGTAGTAGCTAAAATAGTCCACTAAAGCAAGAGGAAACAAATATGGCATTTGCGACCTTGAAGATCTGGCAACGTCTGATAATGACAGGCCTGAGGGCAATGCCTCTGTACAAAAACTATTAATTAACTGTGCAAAGGGGCTGGTGCTTACGCCTTCTACTGTAGTATTGGTGTGACGAATAGCACTTATAAATTTTGAATAGCCAATCGTTTGTGCATACATTGCTGCAATAAGGCCAATAATTCTCTCATTGTGCAATATGTGCTTTGCTGGCAATTCAGCTATCCTGAACACCTTATACCGGTTTGAAATATCTGCACCGTAATGTGATCTGGGAGGTGTCCTCCCTCTCAAGGGTGGATTTAAAGATGTTAGTATCGAATAAAGCCAAATGCTTGCTGATATATGTGAAGGCCTGTTTGTTTCAATAAGACACTCACCATTCTCAGCAAACCAGGACATTGCTTCATTTCTTTCAGTAGCATAATACAAAAAAGAAAAGGCATTTGCGATACCTTCCTGGTAAGTTGCTGTAACATTAGGTATCAGTTCTTCAAAATAATGAACTTCGTCATTGCCATAAGAAAAAGACCGGGAATGCCGTCTGGAGAACCAGATATGTTCCCTTCTGTCGCTGGCGTCCTGTGTATGCATCAGTTCATGCAAAAAAGTGGCACGGCTTGCCAGAACACCTGTCATTCTGAAATATCTCTCCCCAATAGAAATGGTGCCAGCTGTGTCCCGGTTATCTCTTCCGTTATTATCCTGGAAATGAGTAGCACACGGCCACACATACCTGTTAGCTGCAGAACCAGAACCACAAAGGCCCCAATTTGTTTCTGCTGCTGATGTTATAGCCGCATTTATATCATTCACAACCTGAAAAACAACAATCTTATTATTTATTCGCAATATGCTCGCCACATACTGTTGCAACCTTGATGAACCACCTTGGGAAACAGGTCTGAATAACACCCTCAGAAAACTTTGCATACTGTCCATGTTGGCAGAAGCAGACGGACCAAACAAGTTCCTGCTGCTGATAATGCTATCGGGCAAACGACGATACATTAAATTGCTGGTATTAGGATTAGGTGCATAATACACATGCAGCTTTGCTACAATTAATTCCCTGTCCGTTTGAGAAAAAGCTGGCTTCTGTATAAAAAAAACAACAGGAAATAAAAACAGAAAAGTTTTGTACTTTCTCATGTTATTACATTTAATGGTTAGGTTTTTATCTGGTTAACAGTTCCTTCAACTGGTTTCGTATGACAGGCCAGCCTGTTTCAAGTATGTTATTATGCTGCTTAATAGCCTCTACAGCGGCTCTGGTGTTACTATCATAAAGGTTGAATAATTCCTCGGGATAACCCCCGCCTATCAGGTTTGTGAATTCAGCATAAGTGAATGGGGCGCTACCAGTATAAAAAAAGTGCATAAATACCATCGGTGCGAGGTAAGCTTTATTGGCTGGCGGAGTTGTTGCTAACTGCGTAAGTGGTATTCCCCCAATGTTTTCTCTTGTAAAATTTTCAAGGAACAAAGGCAGTTTTTGTGCAGCTTGTGCATTACAATAGCGATAGTTATCATAACTAACCGAACCAAGAAATGACCGGAGGTTTGATACCCAAAGACAAAAATGAAAAAGTAAACCCTGCATCATTTCATTACGGTATCTGTACATTTTTCTCACATCGCTGTTTCTCTCTGGTAATGAGAAATTCACCATTCCATACCTTCTTGCTGCCGATTCTGACATTAATGAATTGGGCGGTGTAACATACGAAGCTGGCAAGCCAATAAAAGGCCTTTGGTTGGGCAGCCAATTTAAGTTCAGTTCCCTTGATGCCCTTACAGGGATATTACGGGTCAGCATCATTACTGGTCTCTTTACCCAGTCGTTAAGGCCGGACTGGTAATCAAAATCGTAACTGGACAATAACCCGGTACAGATACCTTCATCTGTAACATACCGGTAATCCATAACAGCATTACCTGCATAAAAATCAATATCGGGGTATTCAGTCATTTTAAACGTATGCACACCCCCAACATGCAGGCTGCGGTAACTGCTGAGTTCAGCATAGATAAGCAGGCGTAAAAAAGTTTGCTTACACAGTTTCAGGTTTTGCCTGAGCAAAAACTCGCCTAACATAATGTTCCCTGCCTCTGCGACATCCATAACATTCCAAACAGAAGGCATTACCCTCAGTTGTCCCCTTACCCGCACTGTATCAATTGCATTAAGGAGCAGCCCTTCGGTAGTTATCGGGCTGTTTACATCATTGACGAAATAAATATTAATCCTTCTGCTTTTAACTTTCAGCAACTGGTACACCCAGTCCTGCAAATGGCCATCCCCACCATTATTCCTGTTCTTAAATAATGACGAAAGAAACCTGGCACAGGTATCCATACCATTGTTGCTGCGGGTACCGAAGATATAGCGGTCAACAGCCACTTCAACAAACTCCGGCGAAATAGTATTTATTGCTGAAATTGTATTTGGGCTATTGATGTAATAAACATGGATATTCTGCTTCAGGTAAGTGAGTACTGTTGCAGGATCCACAGCCTGGGTTATACCTTGTTTGCAAGGAAACAAGGCTATACTGCAAAAAAGGAAGCCGGCAAGCAGTCCTTTTTTATTGACATTTGATTGGCTGCTCATAATAATATTCTTACGATAATATTAAACAGTAATTATTGCGGTAACACATCTACATAAATATCATCCAAACTGGTTTTCTTTCTGCCCGACTTAATTGTCTGATTAGTTTTTGTCAGCCAGTCAATTTCATATTCATATTCAGACTGCGATTTTGGCAAAATAAAATCTATCGGGGTGCTTAGTATTTGTTTTGAGACATTAAGGGTTGCCTGCTTAAACTGTTCCTCGCCTCCCTCAATTTTATAATAAACCCTTACCGTTGCACTCCTGATATTGTTCTTTGCCGCCTCATCAGCGTCAGCTATAACATTGATAGTCCTTCTTTTCACTGGTGCTTTAAGAGGTATTACCGGATTTACAGAAGATATCCAGTCACTTTCTACTGTAGCCCCGCCAAAAAAGTTCCAAACAGTTTTATATTCATAATTCAGCCATGTTTTACGGTCATTGTCGCCCGGCATCCATCCATACATCAATTTGAAATTATTCCCTTCTGCATTAAAGTTTTTACGGTCAACCCTCACTTCCGGTGTTGAAATATCTCCGCCGGGATGTTTTTTCCGCATACTAACTGTAACATAATTTACAAACTTGTCAAAGTCCTGTGATATTTCCCCGTCAATAAAACACACCACTTCCCTCTGGGTGTATAACGGGCTGGCGAGGTTTACTTCCCTTATACAGTCCTTACAATTTATCTTCCCGATATTTCCACCAAAAACTTCTGTAAGTGATGTTGTAAAATAACTCTTTGCTTCGGCCACATATTTGCCACTGTGCTTTATAGTTTTCTTTTGATATGAAGCAACAATATTTATGTTTTGAAGACTTTCCTGCTGTTGTTGTACGGGCTGATAGTCAGGAATAGGCTCATTAGCAGGCCTGATATTTTGAGGGTTAGTTAATGCCGCCCTAGCGGCAGAATCCCTTTGCGGAGTGCGGGCAGTAGATACAGGCAACTCTTCTTCTGTTAATAAAGCAGATAAAGCTGATGATGTCCCTGTTGTATCACTTTCAGGATTTGCTATGCTGCCTGAACGGGAAATATCAGCAGCCCCTGAATTATTTCCTCCACCTGAAGAACCACCACTATTTGGCGAATTTGTATTCCCGGATGAATTCGGCTGGTTTACACGGTTTTCCCTGTTACGCCTGTCGTCTTCCTCTCTTCTCCTTCTGTTCTCCTCATCAGCATATCTTCTTTCCTGCCTGTTTTCATCCCTTATTTGCCTGTTACTTTCTCTTTGGCGTTGCCTTTCATTATTTAATTGGTCTGTTGCCCTGTCGAGAAAACTGCGGCCACCGTTCAATGGTTGCGCAAGATCGCTCCAGTTGGGTGAGCCCTCTCTGCCAAAAGGTACAAAGCACATATCAATCATCTTGTTGGTAAGTACATCCTGCAAACGCTGAAGGTTAGGATCTTCACCTATCTGGGTTATTTTGATTGCTCCAGATTCTTTTAGTTCCTGCACAGCTACACCAATTTCGGCCTGTAGCACAGGTGTGGCAATTCCTGCATTGAAAATATCATGGTTATAAACTTTGTCCCAATCCATTTCAATTTTGAACTCGACCGGTGACTGGTACCCTGCAAGTGTCATATTCAGGTTGAATGAAATATCCGGTGTCGGAGTTTTTAAAGACTCCCAAAGCAGTGTTGCATCGTTCTTGTCAAGCAAAAAAGAAACAGCAATCTTATCGCCTTCCAGCACCGGAGCAGGGCCAATGCCCAATACCCGTCTTTGGTTCTCTCCGCTGGCATTGTTTGCATTGGTAATTACGCTTTTTGTAATGAGTGCCATTGTCCCTCCTCGATAAACAACAGTTCCCACAATTTTCCCTTTGGGGTTGACATTCTTTAGCTCCTGCTCAGCAGCTTTTATTTCATCGGGGCTTACACTTAACCCTATAAGCAAGTGAACATACCCGCCACCATCTCCAACGGTAGCTGTCTTATCGGCATTTCCTGAACCAATGTTTTCCACAAAACGGATAAATGAAAACTGCTGCCGCCCATTCTCATCAACGCCCAATCTCACTTTGTTTGGCAGATAATAATAGCTGTTGGGATCGTCAAGCAGGGGGAACACTTTTAGTGTACCTGCACTTACGGGTTTGTCCAATAATATACGCTGAACAAATTCCTTCTGGGCATTAGCCGCAGCCGAAATAAGTATTACCAATACAAACATCAGCCATCTGAATTTACTTTTCATGTGCATGTTTTTAATTTTAGAAATTGGTCACATGTTACTCGCAATAAAATTTTCATCGTCGGCTGTTATTTTAGCCCGAAAATTTTACAGCTCATTTCATAAACTATAATGTTGGTTAGTTAATTATTCAAAATCAGTTTTTAATTGCACCTAAAATATCTTTAAAGCCATCCAGCACTTTATCAGCAGTTACTTTGCCATCAGGACCCGGGGTTATAATATTTTTGGCAACTTCAACGGCTTTTGTAAAAACAGCAGACGTTTTATCCTTAAGCTCCTCGGGAATAACTGCGAACTCATAACTTTCTGTACCACTTCCGCTTACTTTAGGGCTCCAGTCAAGTGCCAGTTTGCCTTCTGTTTTATGATAGAAAATCATGCGGTAGGCATATCCCCTTACATCCCTGTCAATGAATATTGTTTTACTGGCAATAGCCTCGTTTTTTGCAGGCGATATACTTATATTCTCCTCTACTTCTTCTCCCAGTTTACTGTATCTGACCTGCATAACAGCCCTGCTGATATTGAGTTCTTTCAGCTTGTCAATATCTGCTTCAAATTCAATTTTATGAGCTTGTACCGGGAGTTTTAACTCGTTGCCCTGCATCTGTCCTACCTGCCATTGAGGCTCTTTGGGATACAACAAACCACCACGAAGGCTCCATTGTGTCTTGTACTGAAACATTTCCGGGTTTCTGTCGTCTCCGGCGGCATATGATAGTGTTTTCCTGTTTCCTTTACTTTGTAAATCGTCTTTATTCAGCACAAAGGAATTTGTAAAATCGTTACCCGAGGTCCTTCTCTTTCTGACATTAACCGTTACATAATTCACCTCGCCCTTTTCAAACATGCTTACAGCATCGTTATCAACAAGAAACTGGATGTCCATGTGTTTATAAAAAGGATCGTTCAGGTTTACTGTAGCCACACATTTTTCATTGTCCCTTGCGGCATTGTAGAATGTTTTGAGGTTTTGCGTAACCGAAAGCTCCATAGGCAACAGGAAATTGTAGCTTAAATCAAACACCTCTTTCTTTTTTACTACTGACTGCTCAAACTTTTTAATATTTAGATAATAGCCGTAAGCATTGCTTTTTCCAGGCAGGTTTTGCTGCTCAGCCTGCGAAGGTGGTGCAGCATTCGGCTGGTCTGTTGACGGTGTAGTAAACTTATCCATAAAAAACTGGAAGAACATTTCGATTAGTTTTTTGGACAGTTCATTAGGCATCCCTTCGTCCAACTGTACATTTATTGCATTTTTCTCTGTTAGCTTAGAATAGAACTTATGCATTTCATCCCAGGTCTGGCTTTCTCTTACTGAGTTTTTTGTTTCTTTTCTGTAATATCTTGCACTTATACTGTCCTGCTTAAAAATCTGGGAGATTTTCTCGTAGTCAACAGTAATACGGCCTTTTACCCCGTTTACTTTCAGATAATATTTATAAAACAGGTTAACACTGAGATCAGTAATTGATTTTGAGTTTTCAAAGGTTGCTGCCATCAGTTGTGCTCCATATTTATTCAGGTTGGTTGCCACAGCCACTTTTCCGCCCTGGTATAAGGGTGCCTTGCCAGATGTGACAATACTTTTTGCGAGTCCGCTTTCCTTGTTAACAACTGCAGAAGTTATTGTAAAAGTATTAGCATCCCCGGCCGCAAATAAATCAACTGGCCCTTTAACCTTAGCACCACTTACCCTTGCATTCAGCTTCGCCTGCAGTTCCGCCAGTTGTCCCGGTGTATAACCTGTCTGCATCAAAAAGTGCATCAGTGCACCTGTTACACCTCCCTGGTCTTCCCTTTCTTCGGTGATATACTTCAGAAATAAAAACTCAGGCACCTGTGAAACAGGATCTTTTGAAAGCATTACCTGAGTGGGCAGATAGAAATAATTGAGTGATGGCTTTGCATTCCATGTGTCTCCCTGCAATTGTGCATATAAAGTAATAATGGTGCCATCGCCCAATGCGATTGTTTCCTTTGAATTGTAGTCCAGGTTTTGTGCCTGTATCCTTATAAACGATAAAAGGATGAAAAGTACCGGCACCAGTTTCTTACTAAGAACTAATCCTGAACGGTTAATAATTGTTTTCATGTTTTGCTGTTTAATGCTGTATTGGTGTTATAAATTATTTGCGGTGAAAAATTTTGTAAAATACCCTTTGTCCGAGAAAAGTACCATTTGCCTTATTGCCAGCATCCTTCACAACAACTATCCCGGGCAAAGATTTCAACTTCCTGTACAATTTATTTGGTGTTGTGCTCCAGCCCAACCCTACAAATTCACTGCTTTTGAGCGGCATATTTAAAAATTGCTCAAGGGAAAGGCGTATAAAATCGGTACAGTTAAATTTTCTTGCATTAAAAATCCTATTTGAAGCAGCAAGGCTGTCCAGTATTTTATTCAGCCAAAAGTTCTGTTGCCATGATACGCTTATTTTCAATATCCCGTCAGCCGGATAGTACTCCTTATGCGGGATGCCCTGATAATATAGCTTATTAAGAGTAATTTTTTCTTGCGATGCAACTGGAAGTTTGTAATACACTGCCGGAATATCTCTGCCCGTATTTGTAATACTGAAATAATCCTCATCAGGCCACAGATCGTAATAGGTAAGTTCTGAGCTGGCCACAGTATCAAACGATGCCAGACTATTCTCATTATTTTCTTTCACCCAAACAGAATAATTATCCATCGCAATGCCCATATGCCCGGTTTTGCCTTTACAGGTTGCATAATAAACTACATAAACAGAAGATTGTGAAACAGCAGGCAAGGCTACCACAATGATTGCTATTGCTGTAACAATATTTAGTATTATCGCTTTTCTGTTTATCATTTAGCGGGTATTACATCTATAAACAGCAGTTCATTATCGTTTTTTCCTGTGGCAACTTTCTCGGTATTGTCCTTCAACCGCCACCGGATTGTATAGTCATACTCATATTGTCCGGCCGGAAGTGTGATGTCAAAATATTTTTGCGACAGGTCATCATCAGGTTTGACAGTAAAATCAAGGGTTTTAATTTCACCAAGAAAAGGATAAGAAATCCGTACAGATACAGCCCTGACATTCGCCGATCTGAGAATATCTTTGTCAGCCTCTACCTTTATCATTTTTCTTGAATAGGGCACAAAGAGGTTTATCATAGAATTATTCTGCTGTTTCCAATCTGTTTGAAAAGTTTTACCTCCAAGAAAATTGTACTGTGCCCGGTATTCGTAATTCAGCCATTCTTCACGGTCCATATCGCCAACAGAACCATAATTCATCATTAAGTTCCTGTTCTCTGCTACCGTTGATTTCAGAATCGTCACTTCCCGCATAGTCTGGCTGCCATTTTGGTGTTTCTTCTTCAAAGTAACCGTTATACTGTTAATCATTTTATCGAACTCAGGCACCAGTTGACCATCTACCGATACATACACCTGCCTCATCTCAAACTCGGGATTGTATAAAGACACTGTCCTGAAATACTTTTCATCACTTCCAAATTTTTTATAGAAGTCTCCAATATTAAAAGTTATATAATGGTGCCTGTCAGTAGCTGTACGACTGTTAAAATTGAGCACACTGAATCCCGATAGCTTTACATCTTTTCTTTTGTATCCGAAATGCGCCCCAAAACCAAATGTCCTGCCACTTGATGCAGCACCATTTCCGCTATTACCAATTAATCCACCAAGCAAAGAACTTAATCCGCTTTGTTCTGCCGGGGGCAGTTGTTCAGGTTCTGCCCTGCGGAACATCATATCAGTAACTTTTGAATACGCTTCATCCACTATCTGCTGCATTTTATCATCCTGTCCTGTGGTTTCCAGTTTTATAGCGCTGGTCCTCCGTAACTCTTCATAAATCTTTTCAAGTTCGGCACTTACAAAATATACATTTGCCCCGCCTGAAATTTTTTCGTTCTTCTGCACTTCTGCCCAGTCAACCGTCATCTTTGCATTATATGCATCCATTATTCCAGAAAAAGTCATATCGAAAACTATTGACACATCCGGTGTTGCTGTTTTAAAACTTTCAAATAACAGCGTTGACCTTTCCGGATCCAGTTCGAACGACAGTGCTATCCTGCTGCCCTGCAAAACAGGTGCGGCACCTATAGCCATCAGCTTTTTCTCTGAATTACCTGTTTCGGGGTTAATAACTGAAGATACCAGTGCATAGCGTCCTTCTTTAAATACTACAGGTCCCTTCAGTTTTACTTCATCGTTATTCAGCAATTCCTTCAATCTTTCCTGCGCCTTCTTTATTTTGCTTTCATCTGTATCATACAACACAAGAAAATGCAACACACCGCCGCCCCCGGCTTTTACAATTGAACTGCCATCACCATTAGCTGATGTGGCCGGTGTAACATATCTTATAAAAGAAAATTGTGGCTGCTTTTTATCATCAACTGCCAGCATCGAACGATCGGGCAAATACAAATACTGCAATGTATCAGTGATTAACGGGAAGCACCATAAACCCTCCACCCTTACACCCCTGTCAATAGCTATCTGCTGTGCTTCCAGTTTTTGGTGAGAAAAACTCAGAAGCAGGAAAAAAAACAGCAAGAAGAATATTTTCTTTCTCCGGATTCTCATTCAACTATTTTTTAAACTTTTCCTGGGCTGGCGGAGCCAGAAAAAGGTATGATGAACCAAGTACGCCCATGTCTGATTTTGCCTCCCCTTTATACCGGCTGTACCATGTTGCCTGATGCACTACCGGCTGGTTGGTATCGTGGTATAATGTAATCTTACTTGTCGAGGATGCATCACCTGCCCTGAGTATTACACTCTTTACCACTTTTTTTTGTCCGGCAAGCACGGATGCAAAATTTATATTTACTGACGAGATGCTATCTGTACGGAACTGCTCCCTGTCTCCGTCCAGTTCTATAAACTCCTTAACAAGCGGAGGCGTTAATGAAACTGCAGGGTCTGATGATTTTATCCATTCCTTGGCATCAGCCGGATAACGGACTGCTTCCTGTTTCCCTTTAAAACTCCACAGAACCTGGTATTCATAATTAAGCCATTCCGCTGTGGTTAGACCAAGGCGGGGATACATGATATCCTTAAAACTCACCCCTTTCTTCAGGTCTTCACCATTAATAATTACCTGGCCGGTTACATCATCCTGTCCGTTTGAATATCTCTTCCGGAAGTTTACAGTTACAAAATTTATTATTTCGTCAAATGCATCAGTAAATTTCCCGTCAACCTGAAAACTGACAGAACGTTTCTGAAAATCCGGATCATCCATATTTACAATACGGAAATATCTCTCGTCTTCGCCCAACATGGAATAAAGGCCGCCGAGGTTTCCTGCGGTATGAAATGGCACTTTTATCGTTGTAGCCTTGCTTAAATTAAGATAAAACTTGTTAGTCCTTATATTTTGTATATCCTTTAGCACATACTGGTTATCGGTAATGTACTCTGGATTTGTATTCTTCTTTTTCTTTGGAGAGAACCATCCTAAAATCGGCAGGGAACCCATGATGTCACACATAGCATCACCCACATCGCTAATCACCTGCCCGGCTTCTGTTTTATCACCCTGTCTTCCACGGGGATCGAAACCAAGGTTAGGATCTACTGTTTCAGGTTCTTTAGACCAGCCGGTTTTCGTATCAAACATTATTTCGGTAAGCTTATTCGTTACAAGGTTCAGAATACCATCCATGTCACTTGTTTTAATACCCAGCCCGGCCGACCTGTCAAACACATCCACTTTTATCCCGCCTTTCTTAGATAAATCATCTACCACCTTACGGATTTGTGTTTTATTATATCCCTCCTGGCTGGCAATCATTTGACTGAAGTGGCTGTATATCACATTCATCTCTGCGGTTACAACCGCATTATATGCTTTTACTGCCGCTTCATAATATCCATGTACAGATACTGATACATCTGAATTGGGTCCGGTAAAAGAATTCCATAGAATGGTGGCGCCATTTTGGTTGAGCAGTGATGCCACAGCAGCTTTTGAACCTGGTGTAAGCGGGGCAAAACCGGATGTAACAACAGAACGGGCCATTGCGTCTTTGCCGTCCTTATTACTTAATACAGCGGAGACGATATCAAAACTTGGCGTAACGTTTTCGGGATCGTCTTTCTTGGGCTGCATCAATGGAACAGGGCCGGCGATCCTTGCACCCGGCACCTTCTTCTGTAATTCTTTTGTAAGCCGCATCAGCAGCGAATCCGGTATATCAAATGTTACCAGTGCATGAAACAGACCACCGGAATTCTCTGCCCTGTCGCCTACATATTTCAGGCACAGGAATTCAAAGGAACCATCCTCCTTGGTTGATAACCTGGGAAACTGAGGCAGGTAATAATAATCTTTTTCATTAGCCCTGTCCTGCAATAATGTAACACCAGAAATATACATAGCACCTTCATCATATTTTACCTGGGCACTCATGCAAACAGAACCTGCAATAAACAACAGGCATAAAGTCATTTTTCTTGAAATGTGTTTCATCAGCATTTATTTTATTTTACACTTTTTCTTACTTACTCTCCTTCTTCAGGTTTTCCTTTTCTTACTGTCTTTTCCGGAGGAGAGGTAATATCAATCAGTTCAGTCCAGCTTTCTCTTTTTATCCATTCAGAACTTGTTGCTTCACCATCATTATTTATTTCTGTTGTGCGGTAATAAAAAGGCCTGTCGAACCGCACTGCATATTTAAATCTGATATTTCTTGCAAATAGTTCCGGCTTTGCTTGTAAAAAAGTAAACGACGATTCAATATCCGCCCCGGAAACACTGCGAGCCTTTACCTCAATTTTCTTTGCAAATAAATCATCTCTAAGTCCATTATTGAAATCGTAGCAATACACCGTAAATACAGGAAATTTTGCAGGAAGATTCTCATTAATGTCTATTTTTTCAACTACGGAAGGCCATTTTGCCACATCTGCCTTCAGCGGGATTGCGTCAGCCTTTATCAGGATTATATTTGAGTCTCCTTTATTTTCATCGCTGAGCATCCTGCGAATTTCGTTTTTCAGTTCCCCGCCGGCATTGGTATTTATACTGCTGTTCGCCGAATCAGAAAACAATGAATAAAAAGCATAACCAAAACTGAGTATCACTTTGTCCTCATTTAATGCTGCAGCCACTGCTTGTGCGTCCATATCATTCAACCTGAATGTTACGACCCTTTCATTCCAGTAGCTGTTATTTATTTCGGCATTTTCATCTGTGGCTTCTGCGTAACCGCTGTTTTTTATTACAGAAAGGCTGTCTATGCCGGAAGAACTTCCTGTACCGGAGAAAACGAGTATTGAAGAAAATTTTCGCACCGGTAATATTCGCAGTTGCGAGCCAGGCATTTCCTTTTTTACCGCTTGCTGGAGGGAGTACAATTTTTTCTGATATGCAGTATCTATACCAATTCTGAATTGAAAGATGTTATTAGTCCGAACCAGGCCATTATCCCCGGCAGCTACCGTTCCGGTATAGCGCATTTGCAAGAGAGATAATGATGGTTTACCATCACCGCCGTTCATCAACTGATAATCAGGTGGCTGGTAATACCAAAGATTTGGTATCCGGCTATCCTTATACAATTTCTGACCGACAACAGTTACTGACGAAGCCAGCTGCGGCTGCGCCGAAACTTCTCTTATCAAAAGGGAAGCAAGTACAATTAAGAGAATTATATGATAAGCCACTTTCAGCATTGAGTCTAACAGTTTATTCAATACCAGGTATTATGCCTTTGAACAGTTCTTTCAGTTTTGTTTTCCCAAGTAAAACATCCTTTTCTGTGGCAGGTATCCAGTCCCGGACAGGATAGAAGTCTCCATCGGCAGATGCCACAGTAATTTTGTACTCAAATTCAATTGCTCCATTTGCGGGAATAAACAGCGGGCCTGCAGAATTACTCCCTGTTCCCTCTTTAGTTATTTTAATCGCTTCAAATTCCTTAAGTTCTGTTCCCTTAGGATCGCCCTGTTTACTACGGACTGTAATTAGAAAATAACTGGCACGAAGTGTATCGAAAACAGCAGGTGGAATTGTAAACTTAACCTGTTGGTTTTTTGTTCCTGCCACTCCACCCGTTACAGCATCAAGTACCTTCAGGTCACAACTGTTACATTCTTCAACAGAATATTCAACCCACATTACCACCGATGGGTCTGTATCTATCCAAACGGGTATGCGGCTGTTTTCAAATTCTGCCTGCGCCTGTGAAGGCACAATAGCATCATTCAGCGACCAGGAATAAATAATAGGTTTGGTGCCATTAATTTCCTTTTTAAGCACATGTATATACTTTAGCCGCAAAGGGTATGGTGTGAGGTTCCTCCATTTTTGACTGCGCCAGTTGGCCGGGTTAAGGTTCATTTTCCCCAATGTCCTTATATCGGCAAGGTTAATAGTCGCCGGAATTTGCTGATCGAGAATAGACTCATCGGCAGGTTTAAGGATTACCGAAGCACTGATGCCCTCACGGGAAGTAAGTGATGACTGGATAAAATCCTTGGTTGTTACATCTGTTTGCCATGCCACTTTTATATCGCTGTTAAGATCAGTATAGCTTTCTACTTTTATTTTCCCTTCAGGAATGTTGAACTGTGAACCAAGTGTGCTTTGAAATGTAAACTGTGGGTTTTCACGAAGAGGCAGGTACCGTATATCAACAAAATCGGGCCTTACTGACTTGAGCAGTTCTTTTACAAAATTTCTTTCCCTTGAACTGATTCCGGTTGTAAGCGAAGCCGACATTCTTACAGGTGCATCAGAGTCTGTTTCCTCTCCACCGTTTGTTTGAGTGCCATATAAAATCCTGAAATCGTATCCCTTCTCAGGTTCGGTCCTGGTTTCCCACTTAAGGTGAAAATCTGCAGGAAGTATGTAATAAATACCAGAGGTTATATTCTTGTCTGCAAAAACACTGATATTAATATTAGAAATATCCTGCGGCCTTCTAAAATCAACATCGGCACTCAAGCCGTCAAGCAGGTACAACTGCAGGTTTTTGTCAGGCCCCCTTGGAGTTTTATCAGCCGTACCTCCTGAAGGGGGGGGCATCTTCGCTATATCTTTCATTGTATAAATCTGGGTAGCGGCAAATACAATTTTTATGTCTTTCTTGAAAGTATATGAGTAGTTTCTGGCGGGACGCCCATCTTTATACACATCAGCACCGTTTAATACAAGTTCTGCACCGTTAAGCGAAAGATTAAATGTTGTATTTCTGAAGCTGGTTGTATATAAAGCTTTATAGTTATTGCCACCCGATGAGGCAAGAGATGCTTTTCCCCAGTCACAGTCCTGCGGGTGACAACGTCCAAATGCCTGTATCGAATTGTCGTTAACAATTATCAGCTTGGTGATGCCTTGGGTATTTTGATCGATATTAACCCATGTGCCAGAGATACTTTCCTGTGCTGCCGCTGCATAATTAAAGTTGCGGAAACTGTTACCGCCACCCGGTACAATACCAGGTTTTATGTTCCTTATTACATCTGGTCTGATATATGTTTTTGAAGGGTCAAAATAAATCGTTTTAGCAGGTGTAATATCCTTTTTTTCATTTGTAAGATTAGCCGCCTTACCTACAGGAACAAGAGGAACATTTATTACTATGTTTTTTACATCAAGATTCGTTTTCCATTTTTTGTTCAATTGAAAAACAGAGACATTACCCGTTCCTCCTTGTTTTTTTGAAACATCAATGCGTAAAAAGACTGACGCATACTCACTATTATCAGGCAACCCGGATTTTAAATCAATTGAAAATTCAGCAGGAGATGCAGACTGCGTAAACTGGGCTTTAGACATTTCAGCCTGCACTTTCCTGTCTGCAGCCAAACAGGAAACAGTGAAATAACCTCCGGAGTACTCTTTATAATAAATCTTTCCCTTCAGATTTTTTTCAGCATCATAAGAGATAACAACACTGTCAACATTACCGGGAATTTTTCCACCAAGAAGAATACCTATTCCTGACTCAATCATTGAACTTATATCATCTGATTTAATCAGTTTTTTATTTTGTAACCCGCTTATGTTTTGTGAGTTTAATGCCTGAATAAAAAACAGGGAAATGGCTAAGAAGGCGATTCTTAATAACATAATATATTTTGCTTAATGATTAAACTAATACTACTTATCAGAACCTGCCACAAATATTGCACACTTACTGCTGCTCAACCAGTTGTTAATTTATCCTGCAACTTTAAAATGTGTCCCGATGTGCTTCTACATAAAGATAATAATATTCATATATACAGACATCAGCGACATCCAAAAAACATTCGTGTAAACTGAGCACTTTACTATGTCGGCCCGTTTTGCCAAAAAGTTGTATGTGCCATTTATTTTTTTGACTTATTTATCCGGCCTGCCTGACACTTAATGTATTGTATTTAGTTTTTTATACCCTTTTCGAGATGCCCTGCAAACCCAAGGCAACACCTCTTATTCAAAGATTCTTATCTAACACTCATAGGTTTTTGCTGTGCAAAAGTTTTCAAACAAAGCATGCAAAGAAAAAACAGGCTAATTTGCCAGACAAAAAAATGCTTACGACGTTTGTGAGGCTGGTTCATGCTGGTTTCTGTAATAAAGGCATCACATTATACAAAAAAAAAATCACTTATTAATGCAAGCGGTATTACTATTTGACGGTGTCTGTAATTTTTGCAACAGTATGGTGAATTTTGCCATCCGAAACGACAAGAAGGCCAAACTTAAATTCTGTCCGCTCCAATCTGAATATGGGCAAATGCTGAAAATAAAACATGGACTATCTCCTGATGCCGACACTATCGTTTTTATTGAAAATGATACGGCATATACTTATGCTAAAGCAGCCATCCGTGTATGTAAATACCTTGACTGGCCTGCAAAAATGCTTTATGGGTTTATCATAGTACCATCATTCATCAGCCAGCCTTTATATAAATGGTTTGCCCGGCACAGATACAAATGGTTTGGCAAAAAAGACACTTGCATGATTCCTTCGCCTGAAGTAAAAAACAGATTCCTTTTGTAATCAGATTTTTATTATCCCCTTCATATAAAAACAACATTCGCCGCCAATTAGCACCCGTTCTTCGCTAAGTTGCCCGCAAACAAGTTCGCCACCTCTTTTCGAAAGCTGTTTTGCAAACATCTTGGTTTTACCAAGTTTCTCACTCCAGAATGGAATAAGCTGCGAATGGGCAGAACCTGTAACAGGATCTTCGTCAACTCCTGCCCCCGGCCCGAAAAATCTTGACACAAAATCCGTTCCTTCTTTACCTGGAGCGGTAATAATTATTTCACCAAAGTATTTCTTAATAAGCGTAAAGTCAGGTTCACAACTTGCCACTGCCTCCTCATTGTGTAATTCCACGAGCCAGTCACGATGCTTATATACACCCACCACTTCTTTTCCTCCTATGCAGGCTGATAGCTCAGCAGGATATTCATCAACCCTCTCTGGCTTCCATGACGGGAAATCCATCAGTAATTTTCCTTTATTATTTTTAATAACCAGCAACCCGCTTTTTGAGGTGAAAACAACTTTCTTTTTTTTCTTTCCCAGAATAAAGAAGATTGTGTAAGCAGATGCTAATGTGGCATGTCCGCACAGGTTTATCTCTGTTGTTGGCGTAAACCAGCGGATGCTGTAATCGGCCTTGCTTCCCTTTTCTTCAGGTACAAAGAAAACTGTTTCACTAAGGTTGTTTTCCATAGCTATCTGCTGCATCAGTTCATCAGGTAGCCATTTCTTAAGTGGAATGACTGCAGCAGGGTTTCCTGTAAAGAGTTTGCTGGCGAAAGCATCAACCTGGTAAATATTTAGTTTCATGTGCCATTTTTTTAAGTCAATTCAAAATTTCGGTTTCTGATATGCAAATTAAAAAATCCCGACCAGTATTTCTGCCGGACGGGATGAAGACTTCAGTTAATTACTGCTAAAACAAGCCTGTCATTTGTTTGTCATTCTTTCATCATTGATAAGATAACATCCACAATTTCCTCAGCATTCGGCTTACTAAAATAATCACCATCACTTCCGTATGAAGGGCGGTGATCTTTTCCTGTAATTGTTCTGGGAGCTACATCAAGGTAACGGTAGCCGCCCTGATCTTCCATCACCTTGTTGAACATAAACCCTGCTGCGCCACCCGGCACATCCTCATCAACAAAAACTATACGGCTGGTTTTTTTAAGTGATTCAAGAATCATGTGCTTTAAATCAAAAGGCAACAGCGTTTGCACATCCACCACTTCGCAGCTAACACTTTGTTCTTCCAATACCTGCACCGCATCCATAACAATGCGCAGAGTGGAGCCATAAGTAACTATTGTAACATCCGTCCCTTCTTTTACCACCTCCGGTATTCCCAGCGGAACTGTGTATTCCAGCAAATTATTGGGAAGTTTTTCTTTCAACCGGTAGCCGTTGAGGCATTCCACCACCAGACCCGGATCATTGCTACGGAGCAAAGTATTATACATGCCTACCGCCTGTGTCATATTTCGTGGCACACATATGTATATTCCTCTGAGAGAATTAATAATCATACCCATGGGAGAGCCGCTATGCCAAATGCCTTCAAGCCTGTGGCCTCTTGTTCTCACAATCAGCGGACAAGACTGTTTGCCGACTGTGCGATAATGCAAGGTGGCCACATCGTCACTTAATGGCTGCAAACCATACAGTAAGTAATCAAGATATTGAATTTCGGCAATTGGCCTCAGTCCACGGTAAGCCAGGCCAATGCCCTGTCCCATTATTGTCAGTTCCCTGATGCCGGTATCAAAAATGCGAAGGTTACCATGTTTCTGTTGCAACCCGCTGAAGCCCTGGTTTACATCACCGATATATCCCAGGTCTTCTCCAAAAGCCAGCACCCTTGGATTGGAAGTAAATAACTGATCGAAGTACCTGTTCAAAACCTCAAAGCCATTTACCACCGATGCATCGTAATTATAAGATGGCTTTACTTCATTTACATGTAAGGCACTTTTTACACCTTCATTATAAAGATGTGAGTTATAAAGTTTCCTGCTTTCGGCCAGCAGATCATTATAATAATCCTTTGTCCAGAAAGCTGCATCTGTATCGCCGGCCATAAGCAAGGCGTTATGTAATGCTTTCATCACATCCCTCCGCAGTGGTTCTCTTAAAGCAGAGAGTTCAGTAGCAATCTTGTGTAGGCCTCCTGCCAAATCTGGTAACGCTTTTGCCATGGAGTGTATCAGTTCTGTCGCCCTTGCTACCTGTGCTTTTACCGGAGCTATGTATTTCTCCCAAGCTGTATTCTTACTGTCTCTTACAAACTCTTTTGCTTTTGAAGCAATTTCAGTCAGATCATCATCAGTTGCAAGATCATTAGTTACTATCCACTCCCGCATCTTCTTAATCCCATCCCATTCTCTTTCCCATTCCAGTCTTTCGGGAGTTTTATACCGCTCATGGCTTCCTGATGTGGAATGCCCTTGCGGCTGATTAATTTCTTCTACATGAAACAATACAGGAATATGTTCGGTTCTGCAAAGGGTAATTCCTTCTTCAAATACCTCACACATACCGGCATAGTCCCAACCTTTTACCTTATAAATTTTAATGCCGTTAGTTCCTTCTTCTTTATTTAGTCCGGCAAGTGCTTCAGAAATGGAACCCTTGGTTGTCTGCAACTGCTTGGGTACAGATATGCCGTATCCATTGTCCCACACAAAAACAGCCATTGGTATTTGCAGTACCCCGGCGGCATTCAGGGCTTCCCAAAAATGCCCTTCGCTGGTGGAAGCATCGCCAATTGTAGTGAAACAAACCTCGTTGCCACTATCCGACAAATGCTTATAAGATTGCAATTGTTCGATGTGCCGGAAGGCTTTTGATGCATAGGCTAATCCCAATGCCCTCGGCATCTGACCAGCCGTGGGTGCCATGTCGCTGGATGTGTTTTTCATGGCAGTAAGATTGAGCCAGTCGCCATTCTCATCCACATTTGGGGTGGCGAAATGACTGTTCATCTGTCGGCCAGCACTAAAAGGATCATTGTTTATATCCGGGTCAGCGTATAACTGCGAAAAAATCTGCTCAACTGTGGCAATACCTGATGCAACCGCAAATGTCTGGTCTCTGTAATAACCACTGCGGTAATCGCCGGGCTGAAAAAACTTGGCCATTGCCACTTGTGCTATTTCCTTTCCATCGCCAAAAATGCCGAACTTGGCTTTGCCGCTCAGTACTTCCTTCCGGCCCAATAAACTGGCCTCCCGGCTTATACAGGCAGTTCTGAAATCGTTCAGCACTTCATTTCTGAACTTGTCAAAGGAGAGCTTTCCTTCGTCAGCAGTTACTTGCAAATTGGCTTGTTCCATGAAGCAAAAATAGGGAGATTGGATACCAACCGTTAGCCTGTGAAAAAAATGCTGCAAGCTTTTGCAACCCTTTTAAGCCGTCTGCCATCTTTTTGCTAAATTTGAAGTCTTCAAAACCTCATTTTCATGAAGAAAATACTGGCCATTGCTCTTTCTTCAGCTTTTAACCTGGCGGTCTGTGCCCAGCAAACTCCTGTTAATGAGCATGCAGGTCATAACCATGATATACCTGCTGCTGCCGCAAAACCGGTAACAGAGAATGTACTTACAGTTTCAGAAACTGAGTTTGATTTTGGCAGTATTCCGCAGGGGAAACCCGTTTACCACAATTTTATCATCACCAATACAGGAAAAACACCCCAGAAACTGGACAATGTAACAGCCAGTTGCGGTTGTACAACTCCCGAATGGAGCAGGGATCCGATTCCTGCAGGTGGAAATGCCACAATAAGAGTAGGATATAATTCCGCCGCCGAAGGGCCTTTTGCAAAGCCGCTTACCATTATTTATAATACCAACCAGACAATTCAGTTAATTATTAAAGGCAAAGTTTGGAGAGCCCCGGAAGGACCAGCACCAGCTAATGCCTCAATTGACATACTTAAAAAACAAACATTTTAAATTTAGAAAACCATGAAGAAGCTATTCTTACTCGCAACTGCTTTTGCTTTCACTTTTGCTGCTACAGCACAAACAAAACCAGAAGATGTAGTTAAACCTAATGCAGAAACTCACGACTTTGGTAAAATAAAGCAGGGTGAGCCTGCATCATTTGTTTTTGAACTGAAAAATATCAGTAAAGCTCCGATTGTTGTAGAAAGCACCAGTGCTTCCTGCGGATGCACCACACCGGAAAAACCTACAGAGCCCATTCTGCCCGGAGAAGTTGGTAAAGTTAAAGTTCAGTACAATGCTGCTGCTGTTGCTCCATTCACAAAAGATGTGTATGTAAAACTGGCCGGAGTTGACCAGCAATTAATCCTTCACATTAAAGGAGAAGTGCTTACCCCGGAGGCCTATGCCGACTACCTGAAAACAAAACCGGCAAAAAGCAAATAAGTTCTAACAATTATTATAAAAAAATCCTCCTGCGGAGGATTTTTTTATTTCGGGCTACATCTCATTTACTTTCTTCTGCAGTGTTTCCACATGCTTTGATGATAGTACTTTCAATTCATCCACCATTTTCTGGGCCTGCGATCTCTTTCCTTGTTTAATGTACATAAGACAGGCGTAATAGCGGGCATTTTCATTTTTTGGGTTAAGAGAAATGGCCTTATCAAAACTTAAACCAGCTTCCACATAGTTATTAGTTTTATAATAGCTATATCCTAATTCCACATAAGCTGCTGTATAATCAGGCTCCATTTCAACTGCCGTTTTAAGATAAGAAATGGCTTCGGAGTATTTTTCTGAGGAGTTCAGACAATAACCAATTCCAAAACAGGCCTTTCTTTCTTTTGGTTTAATTTCCAATGATTTCTTATACCAGCTTATTGCCGTATTGCAATCCTTTTTATTATCCCTGTACACTTCAGCAATACCGTTGTAAGGCACATGGCTTTTGCTGTCTAATTTCATGGCATCATTAAAGTATGCTATTGCCTCATTATCCTGTTTCAGTTTTGAAGAAGCAAACCCCAGTTCCAGATAGGTGTTGATGTAATCTTTTTTGAACTCTAACGATTTATTCAAGGCGTCTTTTGCCTTTGCGTATTCTTTTATTGCGTTATTACAAAAACCCTTTCTGTACCAATACAGGTAATCTGTAATTTCCTTTTTTGCATTAGACTCATACTTTTCAAATTGGGAGAGTGCATTATTGTATTCGTCTTTGTCATACTCAATATAACCAAGTTGCTTATAAGCCCCGGAATAGTCAGGTTTTAGTTTCAGGCATTGGTTATAGGAAACCTGTGCCGAATCTGTTATATTCAGTTTCTCAAACGCATAGCCCAGTTCAAAATGCACCTTGGGAATAGTTGGTATAAATTTTCTCGCTTTCCGGAGACTAACAAGAGCATCTGTATATTTTCTTAAGTCATTCTGGCACCATCCCATTTCATATATAGCATCAGCGTAATCAGGTTTCAAAGATGCGGCTTGTTTGAACTTTTCAAGAGCAAGTGCTGAATTACCCTGCTCCTTCAGTTTAACTCCCTCTTTATAAAAAGATGTTGCATCTTGGGCAAAAACTGGTGGTAAGGTTGTAAGTATAGCCAAAAAGGCAATGATGGTTTTGTTTCTCATACAGCTAATATAAAAAACTGTCCGGAGAAACAAATATCACAGGGAAGGTATTTTGACTTATGGCACAGACGGTGACACTTCCTGTTCTGATATATTATTTAACGGAATATCAATTTCAAGTGTAAAACCTTCGCCAGGCTCTGTTTCCACATTTATTGTTCCGCCAAACACACCTAAGCGGCTGGCTATGTTTTTTAGCCCAATTCCATGTGTAACATTTTCCTTATCCATACCTTTTCCATCGTCCGTTATCCGCATGAAGAAATGGTTATCTGCGGTCTTTAAGGAAAAGACGACATGCCCTGCGTCAGCATATTTGATAATATTGGTACACTGCTCCTGAGCCACCCTGTAAACAGCAAGCTTCATATCATTATTAAGCAGTTCTTCGTTAAAACGGTCGTGTTTAATATGTGCATTTATTCCTGCATTCTTCAGCATTGTATCTCCAAGACGGCGGATTTGCTTAATAAGATCTTCATTCGAAAGGTTGGGAGTTACCAGTTCGTGGGCAATTTTCCTGTTTTCCTGAATGGCCATATTAATATTATCAATACAGGAAGGGACTAATTCTTCTCTTTTGTCCGGGAAATCTCTCACTACCGACAGAAGCACTTTAGTGCCTACTAATATCTGGTTCACATTATCGTGTAATTCAATACCTATTGCATTTCGCTCTTTCTCCTGCCCTTTCAGCATGGCTTCCGTAATCTTTCGCTGCTCTTCCGTTTTACTTTTAATTCTTTCTTCCTCCAGTCTTTTTATTTCCGAAATATCTATGTGCATCACTACGGCACCGTTGTTTTCCTTTCCCTTTAGAGGTGTAACAACCATTTTAAACCATTGTTGCTTTTTGCATCTTGGGCAGAAATATTCATGTACAAACTCCTCAGTTCTGCCTTCAAGCACTCTTCTTATCCCTTCCGAAACCATGCTTTTTTCAACTTCTCCTCCCAACGAGTCTCCCGAAAACGCTATGTAGTCTTCTCCTATCCCATACTGTTTGCCTGCAAAGCCGCACTCCATTGTAAAAGACTTCCACTCATCGTTCACATCAAGTATGCTGCCATCCGAATCTAACAGGGCGATTTGTGCAGGCAGGGTATTAAGAATAGTGGAGAGCCGACCCGTAAGCAGCATATTCTCGTCTAATGTTTCTCTGAGTTCTCTTTGCGCTTCTGTTATTTCTGTGATATCAATCATTGAGCCAACTACCCGGTAGGGTTTACCTTTTTCATTATAAAGTATATATCCGCAATCGTATATATAAGCAATCTCCCC
>CALLZY010000199.1 GCA_937858715.1 uncultured Chitinophagaceae bacterium
AGAAGAGTTTGCGTTTCATTCCTGTCTGCTCATTGCCTTTTTCCATTATTTTGTCATACACTTTTTCCAGCAACCTTGGTACTGTGGTAAACATATCGGGCTGTACTTCCTTCAGGTTTTCTCCGATTGTATCAAGGCTTTCTGCATAATAGATGGAAGTAAAGTTGAACAAGTACAGATAGGTAACCATTCTTTCAAAAATATGGTTGAGCGGCAGAAAACTAAGCGACCGCATATTTTCGCCGGGTGGAAAACAGGGGCTTGATGCAAAAACATTGGATACAATATTTTTATGACTCAATACCACACCTTTGGGTACTCCTGTAGTACCGGATGTATAAATAATGGTAACTGCGTCTTCCGTTTTTATTTTGCCTGATATTGATCTGATCTGGTCAGTATATTCTGCATAGCCCAGTTCCAGCACCTCTTTCCAATGCCGGGCATTGGCTACATGCTCGAATGTGAAAATATGGGTGAGAGAGTGTACACGGCTTTTAATACTTAATACTTTATGAAAAGTGTCTTCGTCGTTTACAAAAATGGTTTTCACCTGTGCATCGTTCAGTACAAACTCCAGTTCGTTTACATTAATGGTAGGATAGATTGGTGTTAATAATGCACCAATTTGCTGAACGGCCAAATCAACAATTACCCATTCAGGCCTGTTCTTGGATATAATGGCTACTTTGTCCCTGCCCTCTACTGTCATGTCGTTCGGGCCAATACCCAAACGAAGCAATCCGGCACTCAGCTGGTTGACTATTTCTCCAACCTCTTGGGTGCTATATTTTTTCCATTGCCCTCCCGATTTTCCGGCGAGCATGTCAGGCAACGGTTTTTTCTCCAGTTGATAGGCTATAGCATCAAAAAGACGGGCAGGTTCCATATAGCAAGCTGTTTATGTGAAAGTATCTGATCTGAATCCGGAACAAATTAGGGAAAAACTAAAAAATAAAAAACCCGGATTTTTAAGTCCGGGCTGTCCAATATGCTTGCAAAATATTAATTGGTATTATAATACTGCCCTTGTGGCATGCGGAATACTCTCGTTTTCTGAAAAGTGGTGAACTGATTGTATTCTTCAGCGTGGATTTTTGTCCAGTTATCATAAGCAGCGAGATTTTCAACAGGTCCGAAAAGCCACTGGTTGTATGCATCAAACATACCTTCTGTTATTAACTGACGCTGATAGTCGAACAACTTATGCGGAAACCTGGCGGCATTGTTTTCAAACCAATCAAGTATGAACTGTGTACGGATCATTGTCAGCACTTCTGCATTCAGTCCTTTTGCAGCCATATTAGTTTGTTTGGCCATCGTCTGCAGGAATGCTTTTGAAAACTCATTTTTGTTATTTTCTTCACCCTTCATTGGGTCGGCTTCTGCGAACAGTTTTTCCTTATAACCCTGCAGCAGCAGTTGTTTCATGGCGGCACCTCTTTCGCCAAGGCTTTCCATGTTTACAAATATTTCTCCGTAAACAAGTCCCCAGGTTTTGTCTTTTGTATAAAAATAAAAAAGGGCGGCGTTGTAATAGTTGCCGCTGAACCCGGGATCTGCTTTAATGCCTTCTTCCCATTGGTTGATGGCCGAGAAATCTTTTTGCGACCAGAGCAGTTCACCATATTCACTGTGCAGCGGCCCGCTTTTTGGAAATTTTTTTAAACCCTTTTTATACATCTTGTCACAGGCCTTCACCTCTTCGAGGGCTTTATATACGTTACCGGCTATCTGAAAGCAGTTTACATCGGCATCGTCTCTTTCAATCAGGGCCTCGGCACCTTCAAGAGCTTTTTCGTAATCTCTTTTCAGGTAATAACTCATGGCAAGGTCTTTTTGCAGTTCAAGGTTTTTGCTATCGGACTGCAAAGCCCTGGTAAGAACAATTATGGCGTTATCAAAATCGCCTGACCGCATAAAATTGCGGGCTGTTTCATGCAGCGTTTTTGGGTCAACAGGCTGGGCATTAGCCGCAAAGACTAAAAGTGCAGCAACAAGTACAGAAAGTAGTTTTTTCATACCGTCACAAAGTAACAATAATATTCAGAGAGATATTGTTAAAAAGATATTGTTGTATTGTAGTTACTCACAGTCTTTTCCTTTTACTGCATTTTTCTTCCAGGCCTCCGTCAGCTGTTCAAATTCCTGCATCTCGGTTTCTGAGAAGTTTTTGTTTGTGAGTTTTTTTAAATCCGGTGATCCGGCATTTACCCATGCTGTGTACCAGAACGATGCTGTTGCGAAGATGGACTGACGCATTCTTCTTTCTACCATACCCCGCATCATATTGTCATATGCTATTGTATAAGCCGATGAATATTGCCGGATGGTGATGCCATTCCGCTCTTCGAAGGCATATTTCTGATCGCCGGGGAATTGTTTTGTGAGCTGCCGTTCATAGCTCAATACGGTGTCAGCGGCAGCGGCACTTTCCAGCACCTTTTTCCAGATAAAATCACCCGGGCTGCTGATGTATTCGGCTTTGCCAATGAAAAAATCCCATAGCTTGTCAGCAAGTAATTCGGGAACACGGCTTTCCCAAAAACCATGTATGCCTTTTTGATCAGTATATTGTCCGTTATGGTTACTGCTGGTATGCAATGGCACATGGGCATCAGCAATATAGTGTCCGATCTCTGCAGATAGTTTCAGAATTTTGGCCTGGTTTTTTTCTTTAAATGCTTCAGTAAGCCGGTACAGCATCGTTTGCACATACCACGGTACAATGCCGTGGGCATTGATGGTGTCTTCGCTGTATTTGGCCACGGCATCGTTCCATTTGCGGGGCAGTGAGTCGTAAGGGTATTTACCGTAACGGTCAATATCTATGTAATGCCTCGGGCCTTCTTCGGGAATGGCATAACGCCGTTTATCAGGATCAACAGCATGTTCGGTAAGGAAATCAATATTTGGTTTATACAAGGCCATCATTTCGGGCGGCAGCAGATAGACGGCATGCTGGTTTATTTTCCGGTGGCCAAAAAAGCCCCAGCAGAAACATTGTTTTGTAATAAGTGTAATTGAAATTAAAAGGATAAGTTTTTTCATGGTAAGGTTGTTTTTCTATTCTGTTTGCCTGGTTTCTTTTTTTTCAGCCTCCAGGTCAACCACACCGCCGGTTACGGCATATTTCATGGCTTCGCCTGAACTGATCTGTTCAATTTTCTTCACCTTTTCTCTGGGCAGAATGTATAACTGTCCGGCAAAGTTGTAAGCCTGCGGCACATATACGGCCACTTTATCACTGCCCATGTCGAACTTTTGCATTTCCTCGTCGGTTAAGAACCCAACTATCCACACATCATCGGCAAAGACACTGGCCAGCACTGCCTTGTTGAATCTTTTTTTATTGCCTGCAAAAGCCTCAAAGAAATCTCTTGTGCTGGTGTATATGAACTTTATGCCGGGTGTTTTTTCCAGCCACCTGTCGAACAGGTTAAAAAGCCGTGACTGGATAAAGAATGAACTCAGGTAACCAATAAGGATAATAGTGCCAATAACAATTACAAAACCCAGCCCGTAATTTGTAACCTTATGCCCTATCACATTTCCGCTTGCGTCTTTTACCGGCTCCCTGAAAATAGAAAAGGGCACCCAGTTGTCAACCGTGGTAACAACCCAGTAAATAGTGTAAATAGTAATGGCCAGGGGCGCAATAATGAGCAAACCCTGCAAAAAATACTGTACCACTTTTTTGAACCGAAAAGGCTCTTTTGGGAAGTATTTATTAAGTGAAAAACGGGAATCCATATTTCAAAAATACAGGAAACAGAACTTGACAGGCGGTAAAAAAAAGTGACGGAAACTTTGGTAACGAAAAAAGTTTCCTTAGTTTTGTTCCCTCAATTTATTAGAATCAATGGAACCCAAAGAGAGAATATTATTAAAAGCGTCCGAACTATTTATGCAGTATGGCATTCGTTCGGTTTCGATGGATGATATTGCTAACCACCTGGGAATGAGCAAGAAAACGCTGTATCAGTACTTTTCTGATAAGGATGAACTGGTTACTGCGGTACTGAATACGCATATTAATGAAATGCAAACTGATTGTTCTCATTGCCGGGTACAGGCGATTGATGCCGTGCATGAAATTTTCGTCACAATGGATACCATCATGCTGGAAATTGGAAATAGGAACCCTATGCTGCTGTACGATTTGGAAAAATTCCACTTTAACGCCTACAGCAAGTTTAAGGAACATAAAGACAAATTTCTATACACGGTTATCCGTAAAAATATTGAATGGGGAATAAAAGATGAATTGTACCGCAGCGATATTGATGTGGATGTAATGTCCCGGTACCGGATTGAATCAATGCTCTTTCCGTTTAATGTTACGGTTTTCCCTCCCGGTAAATATAACCAGGCTTCCATATCAGAAATGATTATTGAACATTTTATCTATGGTCTTGTAACCCCGAAAGGTTATAAACTGATACAGAAATACCATGAACAACGTAAAAACAAAATATCGTATGATGAGAGTAAGAATTAAAGTATGGCTGATTAGCCTTGGTTTGCTGCCGGCATTTGCCCTGGCACAAAACCCGGCGGCACAAAGTGAGAATTTAAAAAATTTGACTAAGCATGAGTTTTCTGTGCAGCAGGCGGTTGATTATGCACTAAAGAACAATGCAACCGCCAAAAATGCCCTGATAGATATTAAACTGCAGGAAGAAACCAACAAACAGATAACAGCCAATGCATATCCAAGGCTGAACGGAAGTTTGGGTACAACCTATAATGCCAGTATTGCCACACAGGTAATACCCAACTTTATCTCTCCGGCCACTTACGGTGTGCTGATTGCCGAAGGAGTGAAGGATGGCAACGGTAATCCCATACAAATGCCCGGAGACTTCGGAAGCATTGCGGCCCAGTTTGGTACAAAATATAGCGCCAATGCAGGAGTAAGCCTCAACCAGTTGCTTTTCGACGGACAGGTATTTGTTGGCCTGCAGGCAAGGGATGCCTCGATGAATCTTGTAAGAAGATCAGCCGATGTAACCTTTGAAAATATCAAGGCAAATATTCACAAAGTGTATTACCAGCTAGTGGTAAGCAAAAACCAGGTTGAGATACTGGATGCCAATATTGCCCTTGCAGAAAAGAATAACAAAGACACAAAAGTTATTTACGAAAATGGCTTTACAGATAAATTAGATGTGGACAACACTACTGTAACCCTGGCCAACCTGAAAACAGAAAAGCAGAAACTGCTGAATATGATTTCAAACGGGTATTATGCTTTAAAACTGCTGATGGGGATGCCAATAGCTGATGAACTGGTGCTAACCGATAAGGTAACAGAAGACCAGATAAAAGACGGTGTGCTGGAAGCAGCGGCCTATAAGTATGAGGACAGGAAGGATTTTCAGCAGGCGCAGGCATCAAAATCTTTGCTGGAATATAATGTGCGCCGTTATAAACTATCACAAATTCCTACCGTATCGCTTTCGGCATTATATGCCAAAAATGCGCAAAGGGAGAAATGGAATTTTCTGAATAAAGGAGACTGGTTCACTATTTCAAATATTGACCTGAGTATTACGGTTCCCATTTTTAACGGGTTTTATACCAAGTCAAAAATTCAGGAGGCAAAACTGCAGGTGCAGAAAGTAAGTAACCTGGTGGAAACCATGAAACTGGTTATTGACAATGATGTGGAGGCAGCTAAGAACAATTACCGCTCTGCTGTTGCCACTATGAATTCGCAAAAGCAAAATGTGGAACTGGCGGAAAAGAATTATCAGCAGACCAAGAAAAAGTATGAGTCGGGCCTCAGTTCACAACTGGCTATTGAATTTGCACAAACAAGTTTGAAAACAGCCCAAACCAATTACATCACAGCTATGTACGATGCTGTCATCGCCAAGGTTGATTTCCTGAAAGCAACCGGCAAACTGTGAGCCTTTATAAACAAACAAAATGAACAAACAGATAAATAATAATAGTATGAGAAAAACAATTCTTTCTGTAACAGTGGTATTACTAGCCGGTGCAATACTGGTGTCTTGTGGTGGCGGGGCCAAAGATAAAAAAGGTGGTGTTGGCGACCTGAAAACTAAACTGGAGAAGCTTAGAAAAGATAAAGACAAACTGGAAAGTGATATTAAGAGTGTGGAAGAACAAATAGCCAAAGCAGATCCGCAATCGGCCAACGTAGTGAAAAAACTGGTGGCTGTAGATACTATAAGGGTTCAGAATTTCAG
>CALLZY010000200.1 GCA_937858715.1 uncultured Chitinophagaceae bacterium
GCTCCAAAGCCAAAAGCGGTGATGCCAAACGGTAAATACACAACGGGAGGTGGCAACGGAGGCAATAACGCAAATGGTTACGATATTCCAGGTGGGAGCGGTACAGGAAATGGTGTTGGTAATGGACCAGGCTCTGGCGGAGGAAGTGGCACTGGCAGTGGCGGCGGAAACGGAAGTGGTGTAGGCAGTGGTAATGGCCCTAAAGTAACCCGTGGCGACAGGAAAATTGTCCGTTACTACTCCTTTACCGGTGAACTGGACAAGGCTACCATTTATGCTAATGTGCTGGTATCTCCAGAAGGTGTTGGTAAGTTTGTGAGTATTGCCAAAGGTTCTTCAAGCAGCTCCAATGAATACAAGCAGGCCATTATTCAATACCTGCAAAATATCCGATTCGATAAATCAGACCATGAATCAACGCTTACCGTGCAGTTTAACTTCAAGGTAAATTAGTATATGCAGATATTATTGTCAGAAACCCGTCTCCACAAAGGATGGGTTTTCTTTTTTGCTTCTTATTTTTGCCTTGATGACTTACGCTGAAACGATTGACTACCTGTTTACCAAACTGCCCATGTTCAGCCGCATTGGCGCAGCAGCTTATAAAACTGATCTTACCAATACTATTGCTCTTTGCGGTGCATTGGACAATCCGCAAACAAAATTCAAAAGCATACATGTTGCCGGCACCAACGGGAAAGGATCGGTAAGCCACATGCTTGCTGCCATCCTGCAAACGGCAGGTTACAAAACAGGACTCTGCACCTCTCCTCATCTCAAAGATTTCAGGGAAAGGATACGGATTAATGGCGAAATGGTAAGCGAACAGTTTGTTATTGATTTCACGGAAAGGATACTGCCTCATATTGAAGCAATACAACCCAGCTTTTTTGAGATTACAATTGCGATGGCATTTGAGTACTTCGCACAGGAAAAAGTGGATATTGCTGTTATCGAAACCGGTCTGGGCGGCCGCCTCGATAGTACCAATGTTATTACACCCGAACTTTCCATAATTACCAATATTGGTTTCGACCATGTACAGTTGCTGGGTGATACCTTAGAAAAGATTGCTGTAGAAAAAGCTGGCATAATTAAAGAGAATATTCCTGTTGTTATTGGGGAAATTCAGCCCGAAACAAAGGAAATATTCAGAGAAGTTGCTGTCGCTAAAAATGCACCTATCAGTTTTGCTTCGCAAAAAAGACAGGTAAGCAACTGGAACTGGCAGCACCACCAGTTAGTGGTCGAAGTAGCCGATGAACATCATACAGACCATAAAACATATCATCTCGATTTGCCCGGGATTTATCAAACAAAAAACATTCTTTCTGTATTGGAAGCCTGCTCCATCCTGCATGAAAAAGGCTGGAATACGGATGAAGCGATAATACAAAAAGCACTGCCCCATGTAAAAAAAATGACGGGGCTGCACGGCCGCTGGGAGATTGTACATACTTCTCCCCTTGTCGTTCTTGATGTGGCGCACAATGAAGACGGAATGCGTCAATTGCTGCAACAAATTGAGATGACAGAGCATCACCAGCTTCATATTATAACCGGAATGGTACGAGACAAGGATGTGGAGAAGGTACTGAAACTCTTGCCGAAAGAAGCACTTTACTATTTCACCAAAGCCCATATACCAAGAGCCCTTACCGAAAATGAACTGGCAGAAAAAGCCTTGCTGGCAGGCATCAAAGGAAACAGTTTTGAAAATGTAAATCTGGCGATAAAGGGTGCTATGGAGAAAGCCAAACCGGCAGACCTGATTGTAGTGTGCGGCAGTATTTTCTTAGTGGGAGAAGTCAATACTTCAGCTCTCCCAGCTTCTCCAGCGCATACATAATGCAACTTACATGCATGGCCTGAACAATTTTGTTTTCACGGAGCAGTTGCTTCAGTTCGTCTATACTCAGCAGCACAACCTTGATATCTTCGTTATGGTCTAACTGCTGTTCTGAAACCTTGGTCCCTCCTTTTGCCAGGTACATATGCAGCAGGTTGCTGTTGGTGGAGGGATTAGGAGAAATTCTGCCGAGGTATTCAAACGATGTAAACCCGTAACCTGTTTCCTCCATCAATTCCCTTGCAATAGCTTCCTTATTCGATTTGTCAGTATCATCCACACAACCACCTGGTATTTCGATACAGGTTTCACCCAGTGCATGGCGGTATTGCTTCACCATTATCACCTTCCCGTCTTCTGTAACCGGGAATGCCCCAACCCATGTGGCGAAATCATATACATAATATGGGTCAACAATTTTCCCATCAGGGGTTTCGCATACTTCTTTGCGTACTTTAAACCACCGGTCATTAAAAAGATATTCAGATGAAAGTGTTTTCCAGTTCATTTAGTTCATAGTTGATAGTTCATGGTTCATAGAAAAGGTTCATCATCGGCTCTTTTCATTTGCATCGTCAGTTTTACGCAAGGTCAGCAGTTCTGATTATTCATTATCTGCCATGAACAATTTACTATGAACAATGAACCCTTACTGTGCATCCTCACCACCCCATTCTTTCTCTAAGTGAAGTAATATGTGCCACATGGTGTTTCCCGTGCCAGGCATACATGCCCAGCAGGTACCACAACCGCATTGTTCTTTTATGTTCCGGATGAAAAACAGTACGGTTGTTCCAGTCATC
>CALLZY010000201.1 GCA_937858715.1 uncultured Chitinophagaceae bacterium
CCCCAATTGCCCGGCCTGCACATGCACCTGCATAAAAACATTCCTGTTGGTGCCGGACTTGGCGGCGGCAGTGCCGATGGTGCCTTTGCTCTCAAACTGCTGAACGGTTATTTCAATTTGAACATCAGCGAAGAAAAGCTGCTGGATTACTCTCTTCAAATCGGCAGCGATTGCCCTTTCTTTATAAAAAACACCCCTTGTATTGCTTCCGGCCGGGGCGAAATATTAGAACCTGTCTCATTATCCCTTAAAGGCTTTATAATCTGTTTAGTCAATCCTGGTATTCATATTAATACCGGCTGGGCATTTTCGCAAATCACTCCTGCAATTCCTCCAATATCTGTTAAAGAAATAATAGCACAGCCAACTGAGAAATGGAAAGACCTGCTGATAAATGATTTTGAGAGACCGGTTTTTGAAAAGTATCCTGAAATCGGCGACATTAAAGAAAAACTGTATTCACAGGGTGCTGTTTATGCAGCTATGAGTGGCAGCGGTTCTACCGTGTTTGGCATTTTTATAACCGGTTCCGTTCCTGCACTCAGCTTCCCTGAAACTTACAGGGTTATCTGTGCAGATTGCTGACAATGCACTTTTCTTAAAAAAATCAGGCGTTCTTTGCAGCCATGCCAATATTTTTGCAGCCAAATTATGTGACCATGGAGATTTATAAAGAGTTCGCCTTCGATTCAGCCCATTACCTGCCTAATGTACACGACGGGCATAAGTGTAAAAATATGCACGGCCACACCTACCATCTCCGGGTGTATGTAAAAGGTACTCCCGGCGAACAAAACGGCTGGATATTTGATTTCAAGGAACTTAAAGATCTTGTTCGTCCGTTGATTGACCAACTCGACCATACCACACTGAACAATGTACCTGGTCTTGAAAACCCGACTGCTGAAAATATCACTATCTGGTTCTGGAACAAACTGAAACCAATACTGCCACAACTCAGCCGTATTGAGTTAAAAGAAACACCTACTACAGGAGTTATATATAGTGGTGAGTAAAACATAATCGCCCTTTTTTTGTATCTTGCAGGAACTAAGATGAAAATAACATTATCTGTTTCTGTCCTCGCTGCAAACCTTGATTTGCTGAACCACTAAGTGGCCCTGTTTTCTTCTGCCATAGGTTATTCATCATTTTCTGTTCATCATTAAATCTGTTTTTATGCAAGATATTAACGGCTTGTCTGCCAGGACACAGCACTACCTCAACTTAGAAAAAAAATACGGTGCTCATAACTACCACCCACTTCCTGTTGTACTCACCAAAGGCGAGGGTGTATTTGTCTGGGATGTGGACGGCAGGAAATACTATGATTTTCTCAGCGGGTACTCTGCCGTTAACCACGGTCACTGTCATCCCAAAATTGTGGAAGTGTTTACACAGCAGGCGCAGCAGCTCACATTAACCAGCCGGGCCTTTCACAGTGAATTGCTCGGGACATTTGCAGAATACATCACCCGTTATTTTGGCTACGACAAAGTGCTGCCTATGAATACCGGTGCCGAAGCGGTGGAAACGGCTGTCAAACTCTGTCGTAAATGGGCTTACAAAGTGAAAGGCATTGATGAAGACAAAGCTGTCATCATTGTATGCAGCCAGAACTTTCATGGCCGCACTACGACGATCGTTTCTTTCAGCAGCGACCCGACAGCGAAAAAAGACTTTGGTCCTTTTACCCCCGGTTTTGTAAGTATTCCTTATAATGATATTGCAGCATTAGAAACAGTATTGCAGGAGAAAAACATAGCCGGTTTTCTTGTTGAACCCATACAGGGTGAAGCCGGTGTGGTGGTGCCTGATGATGGTTACCTTTCAAAAGTCAGGCAACTGTGCAAAGAACAGAATGTGCTGTTTATGGCTGATGAAATTCAAACCGGTCTCTGCCGTACTGGAAAAATGCTGGCCTGCGATCATGAAAATGTAAGACCGGATGTGCTGATATTGGGCAAAGCTCTCAGCGGTGGCATGATGCCGGTAAGTGTGGTCCTGGCTGATGATGAAATAATGTTAACCATCCAGCCTGGTGAACATGGCAGTACGTATGGGGGCAACCCGCTGGCCTGCAAAGTGGCCATGACGGCACTGCAGGTTTTAAAAGATGAAAAAATGGCGGAGAATGCAGCAGTAATGGGAGAACTGTTTCGTAAAGAAATGGCTGCACTACACTCAAAACATATTGCTGCGGTAAGAGGCAAAGGCCTGCTCAATGCCATCGTTATTAATCATCCTGATAAAGAAGCTGCCTGGAAACTTTGTCTTGAGCTGAAGGACAATGGCCTGCTGGCAAAACCGACACATGG
>CALLZY010000202.1 GCA_937858715.1 uncultured Chitinophagaceae bacterium
ATGAACCGGTCATCATTTATTAAACAACTTGCAGAAACATCCGAGTTTGACATTTGTGTTATTGGCGGAGGAGCCACTGGCCTTGGCATAGCTATTGATGCTGCAACAAGAGGATACAAAACTGTTCTGTTCGAAAAATCTGATTTCGCCAAAGGCACTTCATCCCGCAGTACCAAATTAGTACATGGCGGAGTTCGTTATTTACAGCAGGGGAATATTAAGCTGGTAATGGAAGCTTTGAAGGAAAGAGGATTGTTACTCAAAAATGCTCCGCACCTTGTTCATAACCAAAAATTCGTCGTACCCAATTATAAATGGTGGGAGAAACCATTCTATGGCATCGGCCTGAAGATTTATGACTGGATGGCCGGCAGTCTTGGACTTGGCCCATCTCAATTATTATCGAAAGAAGAAACTTTAAACCTGGCTCCCACTCTCGACCCGGAAGATTTAACCGGTGGTGTATTGTACCACGATGGGCAATTTGATGATGCCCGGCTGGCTATTAACATGGCACAGACGGCTGCCAGATATGGCGGCTTGGTACTGAATTATTTTCCGGTAACTGGCCTATTAAAAATACAGCAGCAGGTATGTGGCGTTTGGGTAAAAGATTACTTTACAGGAAAAGATTACGAGGTAAAAAGTAAAGTGGTGATTAATGCGACCGGAGTTTTCACCGACGAAGTGCTTCGAATGGACGACCCAAAACATGAAAGTATTATCAGTCCCAGCCAGGGCATACATTTAGTCGTTGATAAGGAATTCTTGCCGGGTGACACTGCAATTATGATTCCCAAGACAGATGATGGCCGGGTACTGTTTGCCGTACCCTGGCACAACAAAATTGTCTTAGGCACTACGGATACACCGGTTGAAACAGTAACAGATGAACCAGTGCCCATGCAACAAGAAATCGAGTTCATTCTGAAACATATTGGCCGCTACCTTACCAAAGACCCGCAGCTTAGTGATGTGAAAAGCATGTTTGCCGGGTTACGTCCATTAGTAAAAGGAAAATCAAAAATCACTTCGGCACTTTCAAGAGATCACCAGATAAGTATTTCTGAGTCGGAAATGATAACAATTACCGGCGGCAAGTGGACCACTTACAGAAAGATGGCAGAAGATACAGTGAACCTTGCTGCAGAAAAGATGCGTTCGCAAATTACCAGTGTTACCAAAGATTTGAAACTGGAAGCACCTGCAACAGATATTCCTGCAGAAATCACTACCCTTACAAATGAAGAACTGAAGAAAATAATCAAAGAGGCAGTTCAAAAGGAAATGTGCATGACCGTGGAAGATTTTCTTTCGAGAAGAACACGGCAACTCCTGCTTGATGCAACTGCTGCCATCAATATGGCCCCGGCGGTGGCCTATCAAATGGCTGCCGAAATGAATAAAGATGAGAAATGGGTACAGCAGCAAATCACTAACTTTAATGAAATAGCAAAGAATTACATCCCAACAATAAATACTAAACTCTAATTTATGTCCCCTTTTGCTGGTGAATTTATAGGAATGGCTCTCCTGATTTTGATGGGTGGCGGTGTGGTAGCCAACGTTGTATTAAACAAAACCAATGGCCAGAACAGTGGTTGGATTGTCATCTCTTTTGGATGGGCAATGGCTGTTTTTATCGGCGTTTTTACTTCTGTAAAGTTGGGAGGCAGCGGGCATCTGAACCCGGCTGTAACGATTGCTTTGGCCGCTACCGGCAAATTCAGTTCTTCACTTGTCCCAACATACATACTGGCACAGTTAAGTGGTGCAATAACAGGAGCTGTTTTAGTTTGGCTGGCCTACTTTAAACATTTTTCAGCCACAGATAATGCAGATGTGAAAAAGGCAATTTTCTGCACCGCTCCTTCTATCCGCAGCCCCTTTCACAATCTGGTAACTGAAGCTATCGGCACCTTTGTACTTATGTTTGGGGCTTTGGCGATTACCCCTTCTGTTTCGTCACTAGGTACTTTGGATGCCCTCCCGGTTGCATTACTTGTGCTGGGCATTGGCCTGTCGCTTGGTGGCCCTACCGGTTATGCCATTAATCCGGCAAGGGATTTAGGTCCCCGTATTGCACATTTCATTTTACCAATACCCGGAAAAAGAGACAGTGACTGGGGATATAGCTGGGTACCTGTTATAGGGCCGGTAATCGGGGCTTTGGCTGCAGGTGGATTGTTTAACTTACTTTCTTAAATAACTAATCGAAAAACTCAGAAGGCTTTATCTTAAGTGCTTTGGCCAAAGCCAGAATATGGCTCAGGCTTGTATTGATTATTCCCCTTTCTATTTTGCTTACATGCATTGGTTCAATACCTGCTTCCCAGGCAAGGCTTTCCTGGGTATGGCTTTTCATCACCCTTATTTCCTTGAGCTTTTTCCCAAATTTCTTAATCCCGGCTTCGTCTCTTAGGTATTTCACAAGGGTAAAAATCCACGAGACCAATACATTTTTTATAGTCAAATTTGGTTAGTATATATTTTTTCTCTACCTTTTTAAAAAAATTTCAACACTTAAAACAAAGGCTATGAAAAAAATACTTTCTGTCATTTTGTGTCTCTGCTATTTCCATTGTTTTTCACAAACCATCAAAGGCGACACTCTGATACTACCTAAATCCTCTAAAATTCAATATGTGAAAATCGGCGACAAAGTTTATCCACTAGAAACTAAGGGAGAAAATATTAATACGAAAACTGTAAGTGTCGAAGGAGAGTGGGTGGATTGTGATGGCTCTGGAAAATTTTATATAACAAAAAGCGGAAACAACCTTATTATTCATACAGGTGAAAATGAATATACGTTGGAAAAAAAATCAAATGATTTATATTCTGGTGCAGGAGGATTAATAGTCTTGACCTATGATAATAGCGAACAAGTAAATATTAAAAAATTTAAAGAAGAGAATCCCGGTCTGGCCAAACTAGTAGAATATGACCTTAGTAAAAAAAGATGGTCTTTAAGTGGGCCTCTCTTTGAGAAAACTATCTATTTATGCAGAAAAAGTGAGATGGGCTGATTTTCCCTTTATCTGTGTTATTCAACTCTACGAAGTCTGCAACCTTGCAGCCACTAATCTTTGCTCTGCGAAGTCTGCGACTTCGCAGTCACTAATCAATTTGTCTCTGACAAATTATTACATGCACCAACTACTGCTTCGCAAGCCTTTTTTATCTCCTCCTCCGAAATAACCAACGGTGGTGAAATACGTAAACAGTTTGATGCAAATAAAAACCAATCGGTAAGCACCCCGGAGGCGATACAGGCATCAATCACTTTCTTGTTTGTTTCAAACGAGTCAAATTCTACCGCCAGCCACAAACCAAACGATCGAACTGACTTTATCTTTTCACTTTTCAATAATGAGACAAATTGTGATTCCTTCTGCTTCACCCTTTCAATATGCCCTTCTTCCAGCAGTGCTTTCATGGCTGCCATGCCGGCGGCACAGCAAACCGGGTGTCCGCCAAATGTGGTAATATGCCCAAGTACCGGGTTATCTGTAAAAACATCCATCAGTTTCTTATCAGCAATAAATGCCCCAAGCGGCATACCGCCGCCCAATGCTTTGCCAAGTAATAAAACATCAGGAACAATACCAAAGTGCTCAAAACCCCAGAGCTTACCGGTGCGGCCAAAACCTGCCTGTATTTCATCGAGTACAAGCAATGTTCCTGTTTCGGTACATTTTTGCCGCAGAGCCTGCATCCAACTGGCATCCGGTGCTTTTATGCCTGCTTCGGCCTGTATGGTCTCGGCCACGACACAGGCAGTTTGCTCTGTTATATATTCAAGAGAGGCAAAGGAATTATAATCCAGATGCAGAACGCCGGGCAATAACGGCCGGTAAGCATTCCGCCAGTATTCATCGCCGATAATACTTAATGCACCTTGTGTGCTGCCATGATATGAGTTTTTAAAAGCAATGATTTGCGTTCTGCCGGTGACCCGCTTTGCCAATTTCATTGCTCCTTCAACAGCTTCGGCACCGGAATTGGTGAAATAAACTGAGTTTAAAGAGGCTGGCAAATGTTCTGTAAGCAGTTTGGCATACTGCACCTGCGGACTTTGCACCATTTCGCCATACACCATTATGTGCAGGTATTCATCAGCCTGCTGTTTTATCGCCTCTACTACTTCTGGGTGCCGGTGACCCACATTTGCCACACTGATGCCGCCTATCAGGTCAATATAGTGTTTGCCGTCAGCACCAAATAATGTACAACCTTCGGCTTTTACAATTTCGAGGGCCAAAGGTGCGGCAGATGTTTGCGCTACATGACGAAGAAAAAGTTCCCGCTGGGTCA
>CALLZY010000203.1 GCA_937858715.1 uncultured Chitinophagaceae bacterium
CGATTCCTGTCGGGACTACCCAGAATGGACAAATGCTTAACCGGCTGTTTGTCCTTTTTTATTTCTTTATTTTCCTGCTGATACTAAGTGCAAGTATATAACTACTTTGATGACCTGAATTTAGCTTGAATATTCCTATGTTGGAGATTATGACAATTATTGGATTTCTAAAATCTTGACATGGTGATACTTAATGAAAGTATTATAAAAGACGGTTTTTAATCAATGTTTGTATTTTTTACAAAACATATTTCTACAAGTTCTTTAATGACAAGATTGCACAACCCGGTCAAATGATTATCATATTATGAGCGTTGAGTTTATATGCAAATACAAATAGTCAAGATAAAATAATAGAGTATTTATTTTCTATACAAAGCAACGGAACAAATAAATATGATGAACGGTATTATTTTTTTGCCATTGTTATATTAGTTGGGTTTTACAATTTAATGGCTCTGTTTTTTCAATTAACGTTCTGATATAAAAACATTTACAATAATTTCGTTCTGCCATTTCTATCCGTAATACTGAATTGAATATTAATCTTAATGTAGGTTTTTGGAAAACGACTGCTTATATAATGAAAAGGATATCCTGACCCGTGTTGCAGCCAGTGACGAACGGGCTTTTGCTGCGCTGGTAGAGTATTATACCCCGGTTATCTATTCTCATGTTCTGTCCTATATAAAGAATGCTTTCAGGGCTGAGGAAATCACACAGGATATTTTTCTGCAGGTTTGGAAACATAGAAATGAACTTCCCGGAATTGATAATTTCCGCGGATATATTTATGTAATTACCCGTAACAGGGTTATTTCAGCTTTCCGACAAAAGATATTTACCTGGGAAGAGTCTGAAAAAGATGAGTTGGAAACTTCTATGCCGGATCCCCAGGCCGCAGCAGAGTTTCGTGAAGTTTCGCAAATGCTGCAACATGCTATTGACCGCCTTCCCCCACGCCGTAAAGAAGTATTCATCATGAGCCGGTTTGAAGGGTTAAGCTACGAAAAAATCGCCCTGCACTTTGGTATCTCTAAAAGTGCTGTCAACCAGCATATTGTGGAAGCTCTGGTCTTTCTCCGTACATTTCTTCGTAACCAGACATTGACTTTTCTGGCTGCCCTCTTTCTTGAAATAGTTTTTTTCTGATTTTTTTTGATCAGACCTGATTGCCCGGCCCTTTTTTGTGTCTTTTAAATAAAGCGGGAAATTTTCCGGCGTAATTCTTAATACAAACTATGGATGTAAACGATTTCAGAAAACTGATTGACAAATATCTTACCGGGGAATGCCGTGCAGAAGACATCCGGCTTATTGGGGAGTTGCTTCAAAAGGAGCAGTATATGGGATGGCTGGACAAGATTATGGAAGAGCAATTAATGAACAACAAGTCATTTTCGAATGATTTTCCGGAGGTTGTTGACAGGGTAAAAAGGCATGTGACAGAGAAAATTTCTCTCGAAGAAAATAATTCAAATATCCGCCACCTGTTTTTTACCTGGCGCCGGGTTGCTGCTGCAGTCTTGATGCTGGTTGTTACTTCAGTAGTTGTTTGGATGGTGCAAAAAAGTGGCAAAAACGATGACAAACAATCACAGGTGTTATCCGAAGCTGCTATTGTTCCGGGAAAAGACGGGGCAATCCTTACGTTGGATAATGGGAGCCAGGTTGTTCTTGACAGCCTCGGAAACGGTGTGGTTGCCACACAAAGCGGAGCAAAAATCATATTGAAAAACGGGCAGGTAATATATAATAATAACGCTGCTGAAAACGGGCTGCCGGTTTATAACACAATTACAACGCCAAAGGGGCGGCAGTTTCGCCTTCTGCTGGAGGATGGCACACAGGTATGGTTAAATGCTGCATCATCGATTCGTTATCCTGTTGTTTTTAGCGGGGCAGAACGAAAAGTGGAAGTAACGGGTGAGGTGTATTTTGAAGTCGCCAAAAATGCTCAAAAACCCTTTAGAGTAAAAATCAATGATGAAATGCATGTAGAGGTGTTGGGCACACATTTTAATATCAGCTCATATCAAAATGAAGGCAGTGTAAGAACGACCTTGCTTGAAGGCTCGGTACAAATGATAAGCGGGAAAGATAAAGCAATACTTAAGCCCGGCCAGCAGGGCAGGGCAATTTTGCAGGAGAATAATGGGGCAGTACAAAAGATTAAAATCCTGAACGATGTAAATATTGAGAAGGTTATGGCCTGGAAAAATGGTCTGTTCGATTTCCAGGATGCGAGTCTTGAGGAAGTGATGGGCCAGCTGGAACGTTGGTATAATATTGAAGTAGTGTACGAAAAAGGCATTCCGGCTTTTGAATTTATCGGAAAAATGGGAAGGGATCTTTCGTTGGATGAGGTATTGCGGGGCCTTGAAGTTTCAGAAGTGCATTTCAGGATAGAGGGACGAAAGGTAATAGTGATGCCTTAAGAAGAAGGATATTATTGAAGAAGTATAGTATTTGAATTGAAGTGAAAAAGCCGCCATGGACGGCCATCCAGGCGGCGACCGGTAATACCGGATTTGGTTCGATTCAAAATTTCAATTCGGGAAGAACTAAATTTTTAACTTAACCAAACAGTGCAAATTTATGCAAAAAACTGCTCTTTGGAACCGATATGCTGTGGTAACAGCTATCAGGACAATGCCTCCCGGTCAGCGACCGAGCATGCCACCACAGACGTTACGGTTCTTAACCAAAATGCTGTTAATTATGAAGCTGACGATCTTATTTATTGCATTGGGTTTATTAAGTGCCCGTGCAGAAGGTATTTCGCAGACAGTTACTTATTCGGGTAGTAACGTATCCTTGCTTAAAGTGTTTAAATCGGTCGAAAAGCAAACCGGGTACACATTTTTTGCAAATAAGGAACTGCTCAGGGGTGCAAGACCCGTGACGATTTCGGCAAAAGAGATGCCGCTTACCCAGTTTTTGAATGTGGCGTTTCAGAACCAGCCCATAGGGTACGAAATCAATAACAAGACAATTTTCGTTAAGAAAAAGCCAGTGGTGATAACGCAGGTAATTGCACCTGCTGAAACACCTGTTCAAGTGAAAGACCCGGTACTGGTGCAGATAATAACCGGGGTGGTCAGAAGTTCAGATGGGGGACCGCTTGAAGGGGCGACAGTGAGTATTAAGGGTACCCGTGTTTCGACAGCCACCAATGCCAGCGGTCAGTTTTCGATAAATGCTGAACCGAACCAGGTGCTAGTGATATCCTATGTGGGCTATCAAACTTTGGAAGTTCCGATCAATGGCCGCAGTAACATAGAGACGACGATGCAGAAGGTGGTTAGCGAAATTGAGCAGGTAGTGGTAACCGCTTTGGGTATTTCCAAGAAAAGCAAAACACTTACTTATAATGTACAGGAGGTTAAAGCGGCCGATATCAGTGGGGTAAACAATGGCAGTTTTGTCAACAGCCTCGCTGGTAAAGTTGCCGGTGTTACCATTAACACTTCTTCGGCAGGTATGGGTGCGTCTTCCAGAGTTGTGATGAGGGGTACTAAATCAATTAATGGCAATAACAATGCACTGTATGTGATTGATGGTATTCCAATGCCTAATACTATCCGCACCCAGGCAGAAGACATATTTTCCGGGGCGGGCCAAACCGGAGATTTTGTAGCCAACCTTAACCCTGAAGATATTGAAAGCATATCAGTACTCAGCGGACCTGCCGCAGCCGCATTGTATGGTGGTGCTGCTGCAAATGGTGTTGTGGTTATTACAACAAAAAAAGGGCAGAAAGATAAAACCAATCTAAGCATATCGCATACAACTGCTTTCTCTGAGCCACTGAAGTTGCCGGAGTTTCAGAACACATATGGTCTTTCAGAAATTGGCAGCTATTATAGCTGGGGCGAGAAACTGGAAACACCCAGTACTTATAACCCCAAAGATTTCTTTCAGACTGGAGTAAATTCAACCACAGCACTTACTTTCTCCACCGGAACTGATAAAAACCAAACCTATCTTTCGCTGGGGCATACGGATTCAAAAGGTATTATTCCTAATAACAAGTTTAACCGTTACAATTTTACTGTTCGCAATACTTCTGCATTTCTCAACGGTAAAATGAACCTGGATGTAAGCTTCATGGCAGGCCTTGTTGATGAGCAGAATATGATTTCACAAGGTCAGTATTTTAATCCGCTGGTTGCTGTGTATTTGTTTCCTCCGGGCGAAGACTTTAATAAGGCCAAAGCATTTGAAAGATACGACCCGTCCCGTAACCTGATGAAACAATCCTGGTTGTTTGGTGACAACGGTCTGATGATGCAAAACCCGTTTTGGGTTACCGAACGGGATATTTTCCAAAATAAGAAAGAAAGATACATGACAACTCTTTCCCTGAAGTATAACCTGGCAGACTGGATTAATCTTTCGGGAAGGGTAAAACTTGACAAATCGAATGATAAGAATGAGAAGAAGTTTGCCGCAACTACCAATGAATTATTTGCTTCGGAAAATGGTTATTATTCATTGCAGACATTTAACAACCGCCAGATATACGGAGAGGCACTTGCCAATATCAATAAATCTTTTGGAAAAGATTTTACCCTGACTGCAAATGCCGGCGGAGCTATTGAAGATATTGTTTACGATCAATACTTGTACGGTGGCAAACTATTGGGAGTTGCCAACCTTTATACTTATGGTAATATTAACCCGGTTACATCTGAAAATTTGCAAAGAGGTTTTCACCGTCAAAAACAATCTGCCTTTGGCAGTGCACAGCTAGGATATCAAAATAAGGTTTTCATGGATATTACAGGAAGAAATGACTGGGCTTCATCATTAGCCGGGGCTGACAACAAATCATTCTTCTATCCATCGGCAGGGGTCTCTGCAGTTCTTTCCGATTTGCTAAGGATTAAGTCAAGTGTATTTTCTTACCTGAAACTACGCACTTCCTATTCCGAAGTGGGAAATGAACCTGATCCTTTTCTGACAAATCCTACTTACCCGTTGTCTGGTGGGTTCCCTGTTACCCAAACAAGGATGCCTAATACAAACTTGAAACCAGAGTTGACAAAATCCTGGGAGCTGGGTTTAAATTCTGCATTCTTCAGAGGGGCATTACGTATTGATGCGACTGTTTATAAATCCAGAACATATAACCAGTTGTTTAATCTTCCGCTTTCTGCCGCATCTGGTTACACAAATGTTTTTGTAAATGCCGGCAGGGTGGACAATCAGGGAATTGAGGTTTCTGCGAGGTACACAAAAAAATTCGGTAATCTCAGCTGGAGTTCTTATGCCACCTATTCTCTAAATGAAAACAAGGTGATAGAATTGCTTCCTGGATGGGAAAATCCGGTTACAGGTGAGGAGCTTTCTCTGAAAGAAATGGACCTTACCGGTACAGGCAGTTATAAGATGGTGCTTAAGGAAGGTGGTTCGATGGGAGATATTTATGTTAATACATTGAGGACTGATGAGCATGGCGCTATCTATGTAGATCCGGGTTCTCAAACAGTAGTGGCAGAGCTTAATAAGTTCATTTATGCCGGTAACAGCAATCCTAAATACAATTTAAGCTGGGGGAATACCCTGAACTGGAAAGGAATAGGCATGAATGTACTATTTACCGGTCGGGTTGGCGGCATCGTAGTATCAAATACCCAGGCCATTATGGATGCGTTTGGGGTTTCACAGGCATCAGCAGATGCCCGTGATGCAGGTGGCGCCGTGGTAAACGGAAGACCTGTTCCGGCAAAAGAATATTACCAGGTGGTGGGTGCCGGTGCTTCAGGAGGGGTTGCCTCAATGTACTGTTACAGTGCTACCAATGTAAGGCTTGCTGAAGCATCGTTGGGCTATGACCTCCCTGTAAAAAAACTGGGTAAGTTTATTAAAACAGCCAATATTTCATTGGTAGGACGTAACCTGTTGTTGCTTTACAGCAGGGCTCCGTTTGATCCCGAATTAACGGCCAATACACAAACTTATTTCCAGGGGATAGATTATTTCATGATGCCCAGTCTTCGCTCATATGGGTTTTCAGTTAAACTTAATTTCTGATAATCTAATATTAACTAATTATGATAGCAGATATAAAAAAATTATGGAGCCGCCTTGCACTGCCTGGTGCAATGGCTATGATAATCAGCATGGGTTGTACCCGAAATTTTGAGGAGCTGAATACCAACCAGCATGAAGCAGATGAGGATATGATGGCCACGGACAATCTTAAAACGGGTGCTTTTTTTGCACAAATGCAACGTAATGTAGTGCTCTTTAAAGATGGTACTAATCTTACCAGTGATTACCAGGTGGCACAAGGTCTTACCAGTGATGTCTATTCAGGTTATATTGCGCCGACCGGTACATGGTATGGCGGGGTACATAATGGTGCTTATAATTTTATAACCGGCTGGATTGAAAGAACCTTTACTTCAGGCTTTGCATCAGTTATGCCCGCATGGCAGGCCATTAAGAAAACGGCCGATCAGCAAAACCTGCCTGAAGTGGCTGCGCTGGCCACTATCGTTAAAGTGCAGGCTATGCACCGGGTAACAGATGCCTACGGTCCCATCCCTTATAATAATTACGGGAGCGGAACATTGCAGAATACCTACAATTCGCAGGAAGATGTGTATAAAAAATTCTTTGAAGAACTGGATGCTGCCATCGATGTACTTACTCTTTATGTACAAGGAAACCCTTCTGCCAGGCTTCTTCAGAAATATGACTATATCTACGGTGGTAATGTCTCTAACTGGATAAAGTTTGCCAATACACTCCGTCTCCGTTTAGCCATGAGGATTGTTTATGCAAATGCTGTGCTGGCACAAACTGAAGCTGAGAAATCTGTTGCACACCCCTTCGGTTTGATTTCCAGCCTGAATGAGAGAGCAGCACTGCAACGTTCTGTTAATCTTACCTATTACCATCCACTGCAGGAGATAGCATATTCATTTAATGCCGGTGAAGCCCGGATGAGTGCCTCTATGGATGCCTATATGAACGGGTACGCAGATCCACGCCGGGCTGCTTATTTTACAAAGGCAGATGACGGTAACTATCATGGAGTTCGCCAGGGGATTCTCACCACCAATTGGACACCTTATACGGGAACCAAGATATCCAATCTCAATATGAACATCAGTACTACACCGATAGTGTGGATGACGGCGGCAGAGTCTTTCTTTTTAAGAGCAGAGGGTGCATTAAGAGGATGGAACATGGGAGGTACGGCAGAGAGTTTTTACAACCAGGGAGTCTCTGTTTCATTTATTGAGAACGGATTACAAGCCTCCGATGCATCAGCGTATGCTGTAAATAATACGTTAACACCGATTGCTTTTACTGACTACAGTGGTCAGTCGGGCAATAATGCTACCGCTCCAAGCAGCATCACAATTGCCTGGAATGTGGCTGATAATTTTGAAACCAGCCTTGAAAGGATCATTACGCAAAAATGGATTGCCTTGTACCCTGACGGGCCGGAAGGCTGGGCGGAATTCCGCCGGACAGGATATCCCAAATTGTTGCCAGTTGTAAGTAACAGCAGCAATGGAACTGTGAATACATCCATACAGGTGCGCCGCATTCCTTATCCGCAATCTGAGTACAATAATAACAGGGCTGGTGTAAATACCGGCATCTCTCTATTGAGCGGAGCGGATGGTGGTGGCACCAAACTTTGGTGGGATAAAAAATAAATCTATCAGCTTATAAATACTACTATTATGAGAATAAAATTGATAATATACCTGATTTTACTTGCACCTTTTGTATTTATTACGGGCTGTGTTAAGGAGGAAAACCTGGAGATTCAGAAGCCGTTTACTTATGATGAACAGTATTATGAGAACCTCAGGGCATATAAAAGAACGCAGCATACGATAGCATTCGGCTGGTATGCAGCATATGCCCCGATTGCAGGTGCTTCCGGATATAAAGATCCTGCATCTTGGGGTGAAAGAATAATGGGTTTGCCTGATAGTCTGGATATTGTGTCACTCTGGATGGGAATTCCCAGTAATGATACCAGTTCCACAAGCTATGCACCAGTTGCATACCAGGATTTGAAGTTCGTTCGTGAGAAAAAAGGTACCCGGTTTGTAGCGCCAACCATTACACGCATGAACCATGTAATCAAATTAAAAGATGGAACTGATTATGATTTGAGCCAACATAAAAATGATACCGGTATAGCAGTGTATGCCCAGCATCTTGTTGACCAGGTTCTTGATGGCGGTATTGATGGTGTCGATCTTGACTATGAACCAGCCGGCGACTGGTTGCAGGGAGATAATTTTACTAAACTGGTACAATATATTGGCCAGTATTTTGGCCCTAAAGGAATGTACCCGGAAAAATTACTCATCATTGATTTTTACAGTCAGGCTCCCCCAACTGCTACCGGAGAGTATGCGAATTATTTTATTCGCCAGGCTTATTCACAGGGAACAGGAGGTGTTCAAAACGCAACAAATCTGCAAAACTATTATAATGCTGTACAACTGGCTGTTCCACCTGGTAAATTTATTGTTACAGAAAACTTTGGTGACTTTTCTGAAAATGGGGGCACACCTTTTACGGAGGCAAATGGAAACACACTGACCACTGATGGATCAAGAATGTATTCATTGGAGGGAATGGCAAGATGGAATCCCACACAAGGAAAAAAAGCAGGTTTTGGGGCTTTTTATTTTGACCGTGATTACTATTCTAAAACAGGTATTCCGTATTATAATGTCAGGCGCTGCATTCAGATTGCAAACCCGGCAGTACATTAATCGCCATTAATAATTTTAAAAGAATAACAATGAAGACAAAAATATATATACTGCTTGCACTTACTGTTTTCTTTGTGTTAAGCTGTAAAAAGACAAAATTTGGTGATCCTGTTATCCTTGTGACAGGAACAGAGGTAAACCCGGTTGTAAAATTTTCCGTTGAAAACACTCCGTCACAATTTTCAGTGACTGCAACATCCACTTACAAGGCAACAGAGGATATTAATGTTGTTTTTGAATTTGATACTGCTGCAGTAGGTGCATACAACAAAAAAAATAAGACCACATACTATGTAGTGCCCGAATCAGCCATAGAAATTGAAGATTTATCAACAGTGATAAAGGCAGGTTCATCATCATCAACTCCTGTTTCTGTTAAAGTGATTGCAACTTCCCCGCTGATTGACGGACGTTCTTACCTGATTCCGTTAACCATTAAATCTGTTTCGGGCGGAGATATGACGGTGCTGGAATCTTCAAGAACTATTTTTTTACGTATTGCCAGAATTATCAGTTTCCCTGCACTTTCAATGAATAACTCCAACGCAGGAACGACCGGTTCGCCAGGTACCCGTGGCCGCTTCAACGCTACTGCTTTGTTTGATCCGGCAAATCCTGTGATGCTTCCCAATTTTACAGTAGAAATAAAGAATCTGGTCTATGCTTTCCGGGGAGGAGATGGCAATACTAATCCCCAGCCGATACAAACTCTTATATCCTGGTCCGGCACTGGCGGGGGATCTATCGGTTTACGCTATGGTGAATTGGGCAATCCCAATAACTCGCTGCAGTTGATCGGTTCTTTGGGTGGTGCCTTTGCTTATGGGTTTAATCCGATGCAGTGGTACACCATATCAGTTGCGTATGATGGCAAAAAAGGGGTTATGTATGTTGATGGAAATAAGGCCGCTGAATTGTCTGGTTCCATGGTAATGGCGTTTTCGGCATTGAACCTGGGACAAAATTGGGGAGGCTATGATACACGGCAATATTTCAATGGTCGTATTTCAGAGTGCAGGGTGTGGAGCCGTGCGTTGACGCCAAGTGAGATAAAACTCAATCTATGTGGAGCCGATCCTAATGCTGACGGGCTGCTGGCCTACTGGAAATTCAATGAAGGCACAGGGTGGATATTTAATAACTCATCAAAAGCAGGTACTAAGTATAATATGGATTGGACCAAAGTATATTGGGATAATAACGGAGATGATGTTTGGGATCCAATTGTAGATAAATCCCAATATGTCACCTGGACTAATGATGCTTTAAATAAGTGCAGTCAATAACCCAAACATTAACACAAAAAATCACTATTATGCTTAAAATGATATATATGGCAGGATGCCTGGTACTTGCAGGAGTATTTGCATCATGCAAAAAAAGCACTTCTTATGATGTTACAGGTGATTCGCAGATAAAGTTTTTCATCAATAATGAAGCTGCAGGCAATGCACCTGTAAATTCAATAAGCTACAATGTTGTAAATTATCCTGATGTGGCCGGGAGCGGTTGGCTCAATCTGTCAACAACACTGCCTGCCCAGATTCAGTTTCCGGTTTTTGCAACAAGATCTGTTGACAGGGAGGTGGTTATTTATGCAGAACAGGATAATTCCCTTGTTGCCGCATACAATGCTGCAAAAAACACAAGCTATGCTCCTTTTCCGGAAGGTATATTAGATACAAGTATGCTGGCCGCAAGAATCGGCGGAGGACAAGCAAGATCTGCAGACTCGATAACCATTAAAACCAATCTTTCCGGGTTGAACCTGCTGACTGAGAAAGCCTATATGGCTCCAGTCAGGCTGAAGACTGTATCTAATTCAGCAGGCGTAATAGCCAGTAATACAGAGTCAACAGTTGCATATATTATTTTAAATGTTGAACGGAGACGTATAAAATATCTTGCAACAACTGCTGATGTGCAAGGGGCACTTATCACACCCCGCACTAACTGGCTGGTAAGTTTAACCCCTGTTCCCTCAATAGTTGGCAGTGTCGTTGATGGAAGTACTTCTACCTATTCGAGATGGACAGAAGCCCAGGGACAGGTGGATGTGAATATGCAGGCAATGCAGAATGTGACCGGCATCAGGATATACACATCCAGTTCTTCAACATACATTCCGTCTCAGACGGATGTTTATCTCAGTACTGATGGAATTAACTATGACCTGGTTGGTTCGCCGCTGAAGGCAAATCTGACTTATGCCTCAAGTTATAATTACATATTGTTTTATAAGGCGATACCGGCAAAGTATATCCGGGTCAAACTCAGCTATTCAACTTCCACCAGCTCAAGTAACAGGCGGATAGCAGAATTTGATGTGTATGCCAATTGATAATAACAAATGATTGTCTTCGGGTATGCTATTGATAAAGAAAAAGTATATAACATTATTCCTTTTAGCACTGCTGGTGTTTGCAGATTCATCGCATTCACAAACGCCTTCTTCAAGCCTGATTTTTGAAGAACGGGTATATAATTTCGGTACGATTGAGGAAGCAAAAGGTAAAGTATATCATACGTTTAGTTTTCGAAACAATGGCAAAACACCTGTTACAATCAATGATGTGAATACCGGCTGCGGTTGTATTAGTGAATCAGTTACGAAAGGGGCTATTAAGCCGGGAGAAAAAGGAACGTTGAAAATTGTTTTTGATCCCAGCTATAAATCAGGTTTTTTCTCCAAAGAGATTATGGTGCTGAGTAATAATGGAGCGGAGTATAACCGTATTTGGGTTGAAGGCATTATAAAGCTAGCAGAACATCCGATAGAAGATGATTACCCTTATAATTTTGGCAGAGGGTTATTCCTCCGGTTAGAAGTAGTGGCTTTTGGATACCTGAAACCGGGTGAGACGAAGCAAATGGCCTTGCATTGTGCCAATACCACTGATAAAGAGGTTGTGCTGGATTTCAAAACTGACGATAACACTAAGGGTTTAAAGTTGCCCGCTTCTCTTAAAGTGGCTCCCAGGGGAAAAGGGGTTGTGTATTTTTCTTACACCATGCCTTTTTTTCGTAATAAGGATGTTATGGTTAATGTGTATCCGTACCTGGATGATAAGAAGCTCTCCAAGCCAATTGTTTTAAAAATTTTGGACGGATACAATATTCCTCGTTACAGCAAGTGAGCCGGCGAAAGATATTAAGTGCGGTACAGGCATAAAAATGGTTGTTTGAAAGAAAGGTGTAAAGGCAGGAGATTTCTTCTGCATAAATTATGGCAGTTTGTAGATTAGCATAAGCAAGCAATGCTAACCGGTTCGCTTTTTAGCAATGCCGGTTAGCTTTTTTTACTTGAAAAAAAGGTGTTTTTCATGCGCAAGCTCAACTATTTTGTTTTTTCTTTTATTCTTATAATTTTTTTGTCAGGATGCAATGTCAACAAGCGGATAGCTCAGCATAATTTCAGCCTTGGCAGTTCTGATTTCTTACTCAATGGAAAACCTTTCCGGATGATATCGGGTGAGATGCACTACACCAGGATACCCAGGGAATACTGGCGGGACAGAATGAGGATGGCGAAAGCTATGGGGCTGAATACAATTGGTACATATGTATTCTGGAACGCTCATGAACCCAAACGTGGCGAATACGATTTTAGCGGCGATAATGACATAGCTGCATTCATCGCTACGGCAAAAGAAGAAGGACTTTGGGTGGTGCTAAGACCCAGTCCTTATGTTTGTGCCGAATGGGAGTTTGGTGGTTACCCCTGGTGGCTGCTAAAGGACAGTACTATTAAGGTAAGAAGTATGGATAAGCGGTTTGTTGATGCCTATACACAATACATCAATGAACTGGCAAAGCATCTTACTCCCTTGCTGGTGACCCGGGGAGGAAATATTCTGATGGTCCAAGTTGAAAATGAATACGGTTCGTACAGCAATGATAAATTGTATATGGAGCTGAACCGGAAAATATTCAGTGAGGCCGGATTTGATTGTATTCTGTTTACCTGTGACGGGGCCGATAAAATGGCTAATGGCTATTTGCCCGGCTACTTGCCTGCAGTGAACGGTCTGGATGATACGGCAGAAGTGAAAAAGCTGATTAACAAATATCATAGCGGAAAAGGACCTTATTACATTGCAGAGTGGTATCCTGGCTGGTTTGATCAGTGGGGTAGGCCGCATGCAAATATTCCTTCAGAAAAAAATGCAGAAACACTTGACAAAGTATTAAATGCCGGAATTTCAATAAACATGTATATGTTTCATGGAGGTTCAACCCGGGGTTTTATGAATGGTGCGAACATGAATATTAATGAACCTTATGCCCCCCAGGTTTCCAGTTATGATTATGACGGACCATTAGATGAAGCAGGCAATGCCACGGAGAAGTTTTATAAGTTCAGGGAAGTAATAGCCAGGCATCTGCCTGATGGTACGACATTACCGCCTGTTCCTGAAAAAAAGAAAACAATTGTTATAGATCCTGTTCCTCTGACAGAGTATGCAGGAGTAATGGATAACTTGCCACAAGCTGTTATTTCTAAACATCCAATAAGTTTTGAGGAGCTTGATCAGGCTTATGGTTTTGTACTTTATCAATCTGCAATTGGTTCACCCGGAACAGGCTGGCTAAAAATTAACGGATTAAGAGACTATGCATTAGTTTATGTTGATGGCCGCCGTGTCGCTATACTGGATCGTCGGACCGAAACGGATTCAGTATTGTTAAATAATGTCCCGGCTAAGGCCCGTATAGAAATTTGGACGGAAAACAATGGCCGGGTAAATTATGGACCTTATCTTACTAATAACCGAAAAGGAATTTTAGGTGCTGTAACTTTTAAGGGTCATCCTGTTGACAACTGGAGTATGTATGGGCTACCATTTAATGATTTGCATACACTAAAGTTCCAGCCCAATACAGGAAAAGCAGACAGTATGTTTCCGGCATGTTACCGTGGAGAGTTTTCATTAAAAGAAACAGGTGATACTTATTTTGATATGCGTTCCTTTGGTAAAGGAATTGTCTTTTTGAATGGCCATCATCTTGGTAAGTATTGGAAGATTGGGCCACAGCAAACATTATATGTTCCAGGCTGCTGGCTAAAGAAAGGGACAAATGAGGTAGTTGTATTTGATGCAATAAAAAAAGGGCATACTCAACTAACAACATTACCCTATTCAATATTAAATCAACAGGCCGTTATTAATGATTAGTGTTATGAAACCAGGTTGTAATTGCAGATGTGTTCGTTTATTTTTTCTAGCCTTTTTACTTTGCGCTTTTGGTTTTGCCAGAGGCCAGGCGGATACAGAAAAAATTGCACTGATACCTTACCCGGCAAAACTTGTGAAGGGTGAGGGGAGCTTTGCGGTTTCTGCCCAAAGCACAATAAACATACAAAAGGGCTCTATATTTAAAAATGAGGCTCTTCTACTAGCCCGGCTTTTTAAAAACAGTTTTGGCAAGTCATTACCAGTTATAACAACCGGAGCAAATCATGGCATCAAACTAATTTATGATACTTCTGTAACTGCTGCAGAAGGATACAGGATTGTGATTTCCAAACAAGGCTTAAAGCTTTATGCCCAATCCCCTGCAGGTATGTTTATGGCAGTGCAAACAATACGTCAGTTGCTGCCTTCTACGGCGGAGGGGAAAATAATGCCCCTGACCAAAACTCTTTTTTTCCCGGTGCTTATGATTGAAGATCAGCCTTTGTATTCCTGGCGAGGTATTCACCTGGATGTGTCGAGGCATTTTTTTTCAATTGATTATCTGAGAAAGATGATTGACCTGATGGCATTGTATAAACTCAATAAGTTTCATTTACATCTTACTGATGACCAGGGCTGGCGAGTTGAAATCAAAAAATATCCAAAGCTGACAAACGAAGGGGGCTGGAGAACGTTTAATAAACAGGATTCTGTTTGTATGGAAAGGTCGAAAAACAATCCGGATTTTTCCATTGATCCAAAACATATAATGCACAAACATGGTAAAATGTTTTATGGAGGCTTTTATACAAAACAGCAACTGAAGGAACTTGTCGCTTATGCTGCAGCACGGCATATTGACATTATTCCGGAAGTTGATATGCCCGGTCACATGATGGCTGCTATCAGCTCATACAGCTACCTAAGTTGCGACGGCACCAACAAATTTGGAGAATTGTTTTCAACGCCTGTTTGCCCGTGTCTTCCCACTACAATACAATTTGCAAAAGATATATTTACGGAGATTATGGATATCTTTCCTTCAGCGTACATTCATATCGGTGGTGATGAAGTGGACCGTTCTTATTGGGAAAAATCTGATGCCTGTATAGAACTGATGAAAAAGGAAAACCTGAAAAGTTCTGCAGAATTGCAGACCTGGTTTATCAGGAAAATGGAGACTTTTTTTAACTCAAAAGGAAGAAAACTGATTGGATGGGACGAGATACTGGAAGGCGGTGTTACAAAAACTGCTGCTATTATGTACTGGCGTACATGGGCACCAGATGCTCCGGTGATTGCCGCAAAGAATGGCAATAAAGTAATTATGACACCAGGTAATCCTTTATATTTTAGTGAGCAGCCTGATAAAAATTCGTTACCTGCTGTTTATAAGTACAATCTTATTCCTGCAGGATTGTCTGAAGGTGAGGCAAAAAATATTTTAGGGGCACAGGGGAATTTATGGAGTGAGTATATTCCTACTGAGCAGCGGGCCGACTATTTATATATGCCCCGGATGACGGCTTTATCGGAAATTCTATGGACACAGCACAGGGATTATGACTCCTATCTCAGCAGGTTGAAAGACCATTACAAACGACTTGATATTTTAAAAGTCAGCTATCGCCTTCCTGATTTGCCATTGCTGGACAATTATGCTTTTACTGATAGCCTGAATCTTTCTGTTCCTGCACCTGCTGATGGTCTTACTATCAGGTACACAAATGACAACACGGCACCTTCAGGAAATTCTGAGAAAATAAATGGAGTACTATACATAAGCCAATCACAGCGTATTCGTTTAGCGGCATTTAAAGACAATGGAAGAAGGGGGGATGTGTATGATGTGGAGTTTAAGAAGCAAGAACTAGCAGGGGCAGAAGAAGTTCCAAAAATGGGGAATGGATTGTCATGCTTGTGGTATAAAAAGGCTTTTAACAGTACTGCCCTTATTTCGGGAGTACCAGATAATAAGTTTATCGTCGAAAACATTATTGTTCCCTCAGAAGCTCAGACTTCTGCTTTTACTTTGCAGTACCGGGGATATATTAGTGTTCCGGAAGATGCTGTCTATACTTTTTACCTGACAAGTGATGATGCGTCTGTATTAAAAATTGCAGGGAGGGAAGTGGTGAACAATGATGGGATGCATGCACCCAGAGAAAAAAATGGTCAAGTGGCGCTTGCAAAAGGAGCACATTCCATTGCACTTGACTTTATAGAGGGTGGGGGAGGCTATACACTGAAGCTTCAATATAGTATGAACGGGAGTATTCCGAAAGATATTCCTGCTGACTGGCTAAAAAACTTATGAAGAAATGAAAAGTTTAATCTTATACATACTTGTCTTTTTTGTTTCGGCTGCCTGCGGCGATTCTGTTCCGCGACCTCCCTCACCTTACGGCCCGGTGCCATCTGAAGCACAATTACGATGGCATGAGATGGAAATGTATTGCCTTATCCATTATGGTGTTGATACGTATACGGATAAAGAATGGGGCTATGGCGATGAAGACCCTGCTATTGTCAATCCCACAGGATTTGACGCAGGGCAAATTGTTGAAGCGGCAAAAGCCGGAGGTTTTAAGGGGGTGATTGTTGTGGCCAAGCATCATGACGGGCTATGCCTCTGGCCAACAAAAACCACCGAACACAATATTTCCAAAAGTCCATGGAAGAATGGCAGAGGAGATATGATTAAAGAATATCAATTGGCATGTGATAAACTGGGAATGAAACTCGGATTATATTGCTCGCCGTGGGACAGAAACAGTGCTGCATACGGGACAGAAAAATATCCCGGCATATACCGGGAACAGCTGAAAGAATTGTTCAGCAATTACGGATCTCTGTTTATTTCCTGGCATGATGGTGCTAATGGCGGCGATGGCTTTTACGGCGGAGCCAGAGAAAGAAGAAATATTGACAGAACCAGTTATTATGGATGGGACTTAAATTTTGCTATAACAAGAAAAATGCAGCCATCTGCTGTGATCTTTGGTGATATTGGCCCTGATGTACGTTGGGTGGGCAATGAAGAAGGACATGCCGGTGAAACATGCTGGGCAACTTATTCTCCTGAAGCACCAGATAAAGGTCAGAAACCTGCTAACGGTTATTCAAAATATTGGCTCGCCACCGAAGGAACGAAAAGCGGGAAATACTGGATGCCGGCAGAGTGTGATGTACCATTGAGGCCCGGCTGGTTTTATCATCCGTCTCAGGACGGACAGGCAAAGTCAGCTTATACTTTACTGGATCTTTACTATAAAAGTGTGGGAAGAGGTGCCGGGCTTGATCTGGGCCTGGCTCCTAACCGGGAGGGGCTGCTTCCGGCAGATGATGTAAAGGTGTTAAAAGAGTTTGGAAAATTGCTTGAAACTATTTTTTGGGAAAATCTTGTAAAAGATGCAGTATTTAGTGCCTCCAATGTAAGGGGTAACAGCGATAAATATTCTGCCTCCTTGCTAAAGGATGATGACCGTTACAGTTATTGGGCAACAGATGATAATATATTGACTCCTGAACTGACGGTTGACCTGAAAGTGCCTAAAACCTTTAATGTAATCAGGCTCAGAGAGAATATTAAACTCGGCCAGCGTATCACTTCTTTTGCTGTTGATGCTTTTATTAATAATCAATGGCTGGAAATTGCTGCTGCCACAAGTATAGGTGCAAACCGTTTAATCAGGCTGCCACAAAATATTACTGCAAAGAAAATCAGATTGAGAATCACCGGAGCTGAGGCATGTATTGCATTAAGTGATTTTGGATTGTTTAAAGAGCCTCCTCATTTAACGGCACCGGTAATCAGAAGAGATAAACAAGGTACAGTACAGATACTCACCAATGCCCCGGTTGCCGCTATCCACTACACAACAGATGGAACTGAACCAACAACCCGTTCGCCCCGTTATTCCCGGCCTTTTACATTTGCAGAAGGGGGTATTGTAAAGGCGAGGAACTTTGAAGCAAATGGTGAGGCCAGTGAAATCAGCTCACAACAGTTTGGGTTATCAAAAGCTGACTGGAAAATTACTGCCTATTTTCAGCCTGATACTGATAACCAGGCAGCCCTTGCAATTGATGAAAATGACAAAACTATTTTCGCAGCAGATAATGCCGGGTTTCCGGGAGAAGTAATTATCGATATGGGAAAGGTGCAGCCAGTCAAGGCGTTTACTTATTTGCCAAGGCAGGATAAAAAACAGAATGGTATTGCAGATAAATACATTTTCTGGATCAGCGATAATGGAACTGACTGGAAGGAAGCGGCAAAGGGTGAGTTTGCTAACATCCGGGCTAACCCTGTCGGACAGAATATTATTTTGCCGGAAATAATCAATACAAGGTTCTTTAAGTTTTCGGTAGTGCATGTAATAAGCGGCAGTGGCATAAGCATTGCTGAACTGGGAGTTTTAGTTAAATGATCAATTTATCTTCTGAAATGAAAAGAATATATAAGTATTTTTTTTGCCTGCTGTGTTTTTTTGCCTGCTTAAAAATTCAGTCTCAGGAAATATTTCCATTCCGAAATGACCGGCTTCCGGTTGAAAACAGAATAAAAGATTTGTTAAGTCGTCTTACTCTTCAGGAAAAGATTTCTTTATTCGGATTTAATAATAAAGGAGTGCCCCGTTTAGACATGCCTGCCTATAACTGGTGGAATGAGGGTTTGCATGGTGTTGCAAGAGCAGGACTTGCCACTGTATTTCCACAGGCGATAGGCCTGGCAGCAACGTTCAATGACAGTTTAATGGAAACTGTGGCGGATGTAATCTCTACCGAAGCAAGGGCAAAGTATAATATTGCTGTTGCGAAGAACAGACGAATACAATATATGGGGCTTACATTCTGGTCGCCCAATATTAATATTTTTCGTGACCCACGCTGGGGCCGTGGACAGGAAACCTATGGGGAAGATCCTTTTCTTACTGCCACTATGGGATATGCTTTTGTAAAAGGTTTGCAGGGTAATAATCAGCATTATCTGAAAACAGCGGCAGGCGCCAAGCATTTTGCTGTGCATAGTGGCCCGGAAGCCGGCCGCCATTCATTCAATGCGCTTGTTGATGAAAAGGATTTGAGAGAAACTTATTTATATGCATTCCGGAAACTTGTTGAAGGAGGGGTTGAGGCAGTTATGTGTGCTTATAATAGATTGAATGATCAGCCCTGCTGCACCAACAACAGGTTACTATCTGACATACTTCGTAAGGAATGGAAATTTAAGGGCCATGTAGTAACCGACTGTGGCGCACTATACGATATTGCTGATTATCACAAACTGACCAATGATAAAGCGGCTATTGCTGCAGCGGCATTGAAGGCCGGAGTAAATCTTGATTGCTCGGATCTTTTACAGAAGGATGCGATAGAAGCTTTTGAAAGAAAACTAATCTCGGAAAAAGAAATTGATTCTTCGCTGACAGTTTTACTTAAAACCCAGTTCAGACTTGGCTTTTACGATGACAAAAGTATAGTTCCGTTTACAGCATTGGGGACTGAAAGTGTTCATGCGCCTGCACATATTGCATTGGCTAAGGAAGCTGCAAGACAAAGTATGGTGCTGCTAAAGAATGACAAAGGATTGCTGCCGCTGAAAAAGGATAAGTATAATTCCATTATGGTACTTGGTGCTAACGCAGGTGCAATGGATCCATTGGTGGCTAATTACCATGGCATGTCGGGTAACATGGTAACCTTTGCAGAAGGTATCACTGCTGCTGCCGGACCGGGGATTGCAGTACAATATGACCAGGGAAGTGACTACAAGGATACAGTACATTTTGGTGGTATATGGGCTGCGGGTGAAAGTGATATTGCTATTGCTGTTATAGGCCTTACTCCTGTTTATGAAGGTGAAGAAGGAGACGCATTCCTTGCCGAGCATGGTGGTGATAAACTAAGTCTGGGTATTCCGGCCGCACATATTGCATTTCTGAAAGCGTTACGAAAAAAGAATAAGCCTGTTATTGTGGTGGTTACAGCAGGGAGTGCCGTTGATATTGCAGCAATTGAACAGTATGCAGATGCTATTATCCTGGCCTGGTATCCGGGCGAACAGGGAGGAAATGCTCTGGCGGATATTATATTTGGGAATACTTCTCCGGCAGGTCGGCTGCCAATAACTTTTTACCAGTCTCTTCAGGACATTCCGGCTTATGATAATTACAGCATGAAAGGAAGGACCTACCGGTATTTCGATGGAAAAGTTCAATATCCATTTGGGTTTGGCTTGTCTTATACTTCATTTGAATATTCCTGGAAACAGGAGCCAGTTAAAATCAGTTCGTTGAAGGATACATTACGGTTTTCGGTGACTGTAAAAAATTCTGGCCCAACAAATGGGGATGAAGTAGTGCAGGTATATATACAGTATCCAAACCTGGAAAGGATGCCACTGAAAGAATTGAAAGCGTTTAAAAGGGTTCACATAATACAAGGTGGCGAGCAAATTGTACAATTCAATATTCCGGTCACAGAATTACAAAAATGGGATATGAAGCAAAACAAGTGGGTGCTATATCCCGGCGATTATACGCTGGTGGCAGCAAGTAATTCGCAGGATACACGGCTAAGTTCTGTTGTCAAAATAAAAGCAGGTATTAAATGAAAACATACTTAAGGTTGATAAAAAGGAATCTGATATACTTATGCTGTTGTGCTGCATTTATTTCCTGCCGGCAAGCGGGGCAAAAAAAAACACTGACACGATATATTGACCCTTTTATTGGTACCGGGTTTCATGGCCATGTCTTTCTTGGCGCCAATGTCCCTTTTGGCGCTGTGCAGTTAGGCCCGGTGAATATCACACACGGATGGGACTGGTGTTCAGGGTATCATTATTCTGATTCTACGATTATTGGTTTTTCTCATACTCATCTAAGCGGCACTGGTATTGGCGATTTGGGCGATATTTTATTTATGCCTGTTTCTGGTTCTGTAAAGACAAGAAAGGGAACCTTAGGTGACTATGAAAGTGGGTACTATTCGCTTTTTTCTCATGAAGAAGAAGTTGCCAAACCAGGTTACTATGCAGTTCAGTTAAAGCGGTATAATATCAAAGCCGAACTTACTGCAAGTGAAAGAGTGGGATTTCATCAATATAGCTTTCCGTCATCTGAAGACGGAAAAATTATCATTGATCTGAAGGAAGGAATCGGCTGGGATAAGGTTACGCAATCTATGATCCGCCAGGTAAATGATACCACTATCGAAGGGTATCGCTACTCCACAGGCTGGGCAAAAGACCAACGGATTTTTTTTACTGCTGTTTTCCCAAAGCCAATAGTAGCATTCTCTGTTTTTGAAGATACGGTTCAGAAAGAAGGTAAAGAATGGACAGGTGAGCAGGTGAAGGCCGTAGTGCAGTTTCAAACAAAGGAAGAAAAACAAATAAAAGTGAAAGTGGGCATTTCGCCGGTAAGTTGTGAAAATGCAATGAGTAATATAAGGACTGAAATACCACATTGGGATTTTAATGCTGTTGCTGCCGCAGCCGATGCAGCCTGGAATAACGAACTCTCAAAAATTATTGTAAAGACAAAAGATACCGCAACACTACGCAATTTTTATACAGCGTTGTATCACACAATGGTTGCCCCGGCCATTTTCAATGATAACAATGGTGATTACAGGGGGACAGATAAGAAAGTATATAACCGGGCTGCGTTTACTAATTATACTGTCTTTTCACTGTGGGATACGTACCGGGCCACCCACCCTTTGTTTACCATTTTTCAGCAAAAGAGAACTGCTGACATGATCAACTCTATGCTGGCAGTTTATCAGCAGCAGGGAAAGCTGCCTGTATGGCATCTTGCAGGCAATGAAACCAATACTATGCCTGGCAACAGCGGTATTCATGTAATAACTGATGCGTATTTAAAAGGCATAAAAGGATTTGATACTGTACTTGCCTGGGAAGCCGTGAAAGCTACCGCTATGGTTGATGAAAGAGGAATGAGTTATGTAAAGAAGTATGGTTTCATACCTGCCGACAGTGTGCTGGAATCTGTGGCATCAGGATTGGAATATGCGATTGCCGACTGGGGCATTGCACAGATGGCTAAAAAAATGGGTAAGGCAGACGATTATGCCTATTTCAGCAAAAGAGCAAAAAACTATCAATGGTATTTTGACCCGGCTGCAAAATTTATGCGGGGAAGGATTTCTGAAAGTAAATGGAGAACTCCATTTAGCCCGTTTGAATCAAGACATATGAAAGATGACTTTTCTGAGGGCAATGCCTGGCAATATACCTGGCTGGTGCCTCATGATGTGGAGGGTTTAATGAAATTGCTGGGAGGTGAGCAATCGTTCATCCAAAAACTTGATTCGTTATTTGTATTAAAAAATGATATGGGTAAAGAGGCATCAGACGATATCACCGGGTTGATTGGCCAGTATGCTCATGGTAATGAGCCCAGTCATCACATTTCGTATCTCTATGCTTTTGTGGGGCAACCCTGGAAAACGGCTGATAAGGTCAGGTATATACTTGATAATTTATATGCTGATAAAACTGACGGGCTTTGTGGCAATGAAGATGTGGGGCAGATGTCAGCATGGTATGTGTTGTCGGCACTTGGTTTTTACCAGGTAAATCCTGCCAACGGCGTATATGTATTTGGAAGCCCGGTGGTGGATGCTGCATCACTAAGACTGGATAACGGAAGGACGTTTACTATTACAGTCAAGAATAATACTGCCAAGAATAAATACATACAGGAGATAACGTTGAACGGAAAAGGATATTATCCCTCCTATATTTTATATAAGGATATTGTTGCAGGAGGCGAACTGGTAATCACAATGGGTGCAACTCCTTCTGTTGTTTGGGGTGTGGCTAAGGAAGCGAGACCCTCTTCTGTCTTACATGATTAATGAACAGTAAAACCAATACAATGGCTACAAGAAAAGAATTTATTAAAACAGGAGGGGTGCTTGCAGCAGGTCTCATGCTGCATAAGAGCAGTGTGTGGGCCGGGAATATCACCGGGTTTGAGTGTAAGCGGCCTCCGCTTGCAGACCGGCATTTTACCAGTGATGCGGTGGAAACGATGATCAGGCAGGTAAAAGCAGGAACAGGCAACAAAGAACTTGCATGGTTATTTGAGAACTGTTTCCCGAATACATTAGATACAACGGTTGATTTTTCTATGGTAAACGGAAGACCGGATACTTATGTAATTACCGGTGATATTGATGCGATGTGGCTGAGAGACAGCACAGCACAGGTATGGCCGTATTTACCATTGATGAAGGGAGATCAAAAATTACAGCAACTCATCACGGGAGTTATCAACAGGCAGGTGCAGTGTATTCACCTGGACAGGTATGCCAATGCTTTTTATAAAGATGGAACTAAGGAAAGCGAATGGAAAAAAACGGACATCACGGAGATGAAGCCGGGTATTCATGAAAGAAAATGGGAAATTGATTCACTTTGTTACCCGATAAGGCTTGCCTATAAATACTGGAAACTTACAGGTGATATTACTCCTTTTGATGCACAATGGAAAGAATCTGTGGAGTTGACAGTGAAAACATTTAAAGAACAACAGCGGAAAGATGGGGACGGTCCATATACTTTTCAGCGAACAACATCCTGGGCTACCGATGGTGTTCCTGTAAGCGGCTACGGTTATCCTGTAAAACCAGTGGGTTTAATTTGCTCTGTTTTCCGTCCCAGCGATGATGCTACGTTATTCTCTTTCCTGATCCCATCCAACTTTTTTGCCGTTGTGTCGCTAAAACAGGCTGCTGAAATGGTCAATACCATCAGTGGTGATGCAGTTTTAGCTAATGAGTGCTTGGCCCTTTCTGCCGAAGTAAATAAGGCACTACAGCAATATGCTGTGGCTATGCATCCGCAATTTGGGAAAGTGTATGCGTTTGAGGTAAACGGGTTTGGCAGTTATAACCTGATGGATGATGCCAATATCCCGTCCTTATTATCTCTTCCTTACCTTGGCGCTATGCCTAAGACCGATAAGATATATCAGAATACAAGAAGATTGGTATTGTCGCCTTATAATCCTTTTTTCTTTAAAGGCAAAGCTGGCGAAGGCATCGGAGGCCCGCATGCAGGCATGCAGATGATATGGCCGCTTAGTATAATTATGCGAGGACTAACCAGTAATAGCGATACTGAGATCAGGCAATGTGTTAGCACATTGATAGGAACACATGGCGGAACCGGCTTCATGCATGAAGCGTTTCATAAAGATGATCCGGCAAAGTTTACCCGTAAATGGTTTGCATGGGCCAATACGATTTTCGGGGAATTTATTATGCAATTAAACAAAGAAAAACCTGCTTTATTAGCCGGCATCTGAATAAAAGAATAATCATACCATGAATAAGTCAATTTTTTTGAAGTTAGGGATAAGCCTGATTGCTTTTTTTTATTTTAATAAAAACTCATTTACACAGATCAGGTCAGTTAGTATTTTATCAGGATGGCAATTTCATGAAAAAGATGAGGCCCGCTGGCATCCTGCCAGAGTGCCCGGAGAAGTGCATACGGATTTACTGGCCAACAGGCTGATCCCCGATCCTTTTTACCGGAACAATGAAAAGAAATTGCAGTGGATTGAGAAGGAGGATTATGAATACAAAACATCATTTGCTGTTCCGGCTGCAATCCTGAAAAGCAAAAATGCAGAGCTTGTTTTTGACGGACTGGATACTTATGCAACGGTTTACCTGAATGGCAAGCAGATATTATCCGCCGATAATATGTTCCGGCAATGGAGAGTTGATGTAAAAAATATTCTTAAGCCATCCGCCAACACATTGCTTATTCATTTTCGTTCGGCGCAAAACATCGTTGACTCGCTGGCAAAGGCAGACCTTCCTTACGTTATACCCGATAACCCACGTTGTTATGTCCGTAAGGCGCAGTATCATTTTGGCTGGGACTGGGGCCCAAAATTTACAACTTGCGGCATCTGGAAGCCTGTAAGGCTTGAGGGTTATGATACAAAGGCAGAAGAGCCGGAGTATGTCCCGCCGGTAAAGGTGGAGCTGGTTCAGAAGCCTGATGAAAAGGGGACCTCATTCTATTTTAATATTAATGGCAAGCCCGTTTATATGAAAGGCGCCAATTATATTCCTTCCGATGCGTTTGTAACCCGGATGACCCGGAATGATTACCGCAGGATGCTGATGATGGCAAAAGATGCCAACATGAATATGCTCCGCATTTGGGGTGGTGGCATTTACGAAGACGATTATTTTTATGACCTCTGCGATTCGCTGGGCATTTATGTATGGCAGGATTTTATGTTTGCCGGAACTATGGTGCCGGGTGATGATGCTTTTTTTGCCAATGTAAGGGAAGAGGTTAAATACCAGGTGAAACGGTTGCGTCACCATAAGAGTATTGTGTTGTGGTGCGGCAATAATGAAAATGATGAGGCTTTCTTCAAATGGGGATGGCACAGTTCCTTTCGCATTTCCAAAGCAGATTCCGTCCGCCTCTGGAAAGATTATACAAGGCTATTTCATGACAGCATACCTGTATGGTTAAAGGAGGTGGATGACAGCCGTCCTTACATTACCACATCTCCCCGTTATCATTGGAGTGTTGCCAAAAGCATTACAGAAGGCGACAGCCATTATTGGGGTACCTGGTGGGGGCTGGAGGATTTTGAAGTGTTTGAAAATCATACAGGCCGCTTTATCAGTGAATATGGCATGCAGACCATGCCGGGTTATTCCAGTATTCTGGCCATTACTGAACCGCAGGACAGATACCTGTTTTCTGATGTTTTACAAAATCATCAGCGGGCCGGTAATGGATTTAAAAAGCTGGGGTCATATTTAGGCAGGTACATTATTGATTCTGCAAAAATTAATAAACTGTCGGTGGAGGACTATGTTTACCTCACTCAGTGTGTGCAATATTACGGGTTTAAGAATATGATATTATTACAGCGCAGCCACGAACCCTATAACATGGGTACACTTCTTTGGCAATTAAACGATTGCTGGCCGGTGGCAAGCTGGAGCATAACAGACTATTATAACCGTTCGCCAAGGGCCGCCTGGTATGCTGTAAAAGAGGCGTACCGGAATGACCAGAGGCCAGAAAGAGATAAAGTTCGTCCCAAAGATTTACAATTGTCAAACCCGCATATTACATGGCGGATTGAAGGCAATAGTATTATTCTCAGGTCAGATTCTTTTGCCAAATATGTATATGTAAACCTGGAAGGCTACAGAGGAAAATTGAGCGATAATTATTTTGACCTGCAGCCCGGTATTGAGAAAAAGGTATCATTTGATAAGAAAGAGCTAAAAGGAAAAGTTGTTAATGTCAAAGTGATATCACTATATGAAGTTGTAAATAAATATTAACGGACAATCTTTACAGACAGTTTGTACCGGCGATTTCAAAATTTGTTCACCAGAATATTACATCTGCTAAAAACAGTCTTTATGACTGTTTTT
>CALLZY010000204.1 GCA_937858715.1 uncultured Chitinophagaceae bacterium
TATGCACTTCGAAGAAGGAATCAATATCGCAGATGCCTTCGATAACGGCCCGTATATCATAAGGCTGATTGGCACTGGGCGGAACGATGCCTTCGAGCACTTCCCTTGTTTCATCAACAAGGGTGTAAGGAATTTTCTGCAGCACATCTTCGCAGTTCTGCGGCATATAGCTGAGCAACCTTTTTACCTGGTTGATGCAGTCGAGGTCGTTGATGGCGGTAAGATGTGTAACGCCTGATTTGGTGCTGTGTGTGGAAGCACCGCCGAGTTCTTCGGAAGTTACTTCTTCGTTGGTTACGGTCTTTACCACGTTGGGTCCGGTAACAAACATATAGCTGCTGTTCTCGACCATGATGGTAAAGTCTGTCATGGCGGGAGAGTAAACGGCACCACCGGCGCAGGGCCCCATGATGGCGGATATTTGCGGAATAACACCGGAGGACTGCACATTGCGGTAGAAGATATCGGCATAGCCACCCAGCGACCGCACACCTTCCTGTATGCGGGCACCACCGGAATCGTTGAGGCCTACCATGGGTGCGCCTGACTTCATGGCCATATCCATCACCCGGCAAATTTTTTCGGCGTGGGTTTCAGACAGGGCACCACCAAATACGGTGAAGTCCTGGGCGAACACATATACAAGCCGTCCGTTTACCGTGCCATAACCGGTAACGACACCATCGCCATAGAATTTCTGTTCTTCCATACCGAACTCTTTGGTGCGGTGTGTAACGAGGGCACCAATTTCTTCAAAGGAGCCGGGATCCATGAGCAACTCGACTCTTTCCCTGGCGGTGAGTTTTCCTTTTTTATGCTGCGCTTCAATTCTTTTTACACCTCCGCCCAGTTTGCCTTCTTCAATTTTATCTCTTAGTATTTCAATTTTTGATTTCATGTGTTTATTTTTTAGTTCGCCCCTCCGGGGCTGATATGATTGCCACATGTTATGCCCTTACAACGTTTCGTTTTGAAAACAAGCATTGTTTATGGGCATTTCATAATAGTTCTTTTAAGCCTCTCCCCAAACCCCTCTCCGCAGGAGAGGGGCTTAAGAGTTTGAGTTAAATAATATTCTTTTTCATTGCTGCTGCGTATTAGTGCGATAAGCGGCGTTTCCAGCTTGTTGATTTATGTTCTACCTGTCCCAGCATTTTCTTTTTCTCGAGCCAGTACTTAACGGCAGCGA
>CALLZY010000205.1 GCA_937858715.1 uncultured Chitinophagaceae bacterium
TTTTTGGCTTCTTCCATTCCCTTTTCATAAACCTTCACTGCTTCTGCTTCCTTGCCGTTTCGCTCCAGCAGTTTGGCAAGGTGATAATAACTGCCCACATATCCGGGCTCACGGTTGAGCAAAGTTTCAAACAACTGTCTTGCCTGCCCGTCATCACCCAGCTTAATATACTCCAATGCCAGTGCATGCTGCAGAAAGGAATCCTCCGGCATATCAACCAGCATCTGCTTTATACGTTCCATCCTGTCGTTCATAAAAATTATTAATTACTATTACCAAATATTACCCGTCTCCCCTTATCTTTGCTTTAGTTGCATAAACAACTATTTTCTAACGATTAACAAATTCAGAAATGAAAATCCTTGTTTGCATTAGCAAAACGCCGGACACAACGGCAAAAATAGCCTTCACTGACAACAACACGAAATTCGACCCTAACGGTGTACAGTGGATCATCAATCCCTACGATGAGTGGTACTCTCTCGTCCGTACCATTGAACTGAAAGAAGCAGACGCTTCGACTGTCATTCACCTCGTTACTGTTGGCGGTGCCGATACTGAACCCATCATCCGCAAAGCCCTTGCCCTTGGTGGGGACGAAGCCGTCCGGGTGAATGCGGACAGCAGCGACAGCTTTTACATCGCTTCGCAAATTGCTGAAGTGGCAAAACAGGGTGCTTACGATTTAATTTTTACCGGTAAAGAAACCATCGACTACAACGGGTCATCCATCGGTGGTATGCTGGCCGAACTGCTCGATATGCCTTATATATCTTACGCAACAAAATTTGAACTAACAGGCAGCAAAGCCACAGTAACCCGTGAAATTGAGGGCGGCGAAGAAGTAAATGAAGTTGAACTGCCACTGGTGGTAAGTACACAAAAAGGAATGGCCGAAGCAAGAATTCCCAATATGCGTGGCATTATGGCCGCCCGGACAAAACCACTGAAAGTGGTAGAACCAGTAGCTGCCGACACACTTACTGCTGTTGCAGCGTTTGGACTGCCACCAGCAAAGGCCGGAGTAAAACTGGTAGATGCAGAAAATGCAGAAGAACTGGTTCGCTTACTACATGAGGAAGCTAAAGCTATTTAGATGATAGCTGATAAATTTCTTAAATGATAATGCAGGTATGACTTTACTTCTTTTTTATATCTAAACCTATTTTATGGCAAAGGAAAATATTTTGAAACAAAAAAGTTTTGATTTTGCAGTTCGCATTGTCAATCTCTATAAATATCTGAAGAAGAACTACAATGAATATGTGATTTCCCAGCAAATTGTTGGAAGTGGTACTTCGGTTGGGGCATTAATACGGGAGGCTGAACATGCAGAAAGTACAAAAGACTTCTTGCACAAGCTAAATATTGGTTTAAAAGAAGCAAACGAATCAAAATACTGGCTTGACCTTTTGTATGCTACGGAGTTTATCAATAAAAAAATGTATGAATCACTTAACAAAGACTGCGAGGAACTTCTGAAAATGCTGATATCCAGTGTAAAAACAACTAAAACTAAGTTGCGGAAATAATTATCAACTATCAATTAACTAATTATCAATTTCAATGCTATGTCAGTTTTAATATTCATAGATACAGCCGAAGGCCACATCAAAAAATCTACTTTAGAAGTATTATCATACGGTTCAAAAATAGCAGAACAAACAGGCTCTGCCGCCGAAGCAGTTGTATTGGGTTCTGTCAAAGATGACCTTACTGCTCTCGGGAAATATGGTGTTAAGAAAATTCACCATGCTGCCAGCGATGCTTTCAGCCATTTTGATGCACAGGTTTACACCAAAGCTATTGCCGATGTCGCAATTGCAACCGGAGCCAAAGTAATTGTGTTCTCCAATAATATCAACGGCAAAGCGATTGCTCCCCGCCTTTCGGCAAGGCTAAAAGCCGGGTTGGTTGCCGGTGCAGTGGCTCTCCCCGATATCAGCAGTAGTTTCACTGTAAAAAAGAATGTTTTCTCAGGTAAAGCATTTGCAAATGTTACTGTGAATACCGATGTAAAAATCATTTCACTCAGCCCAAATGCTTACCAGGTTGTTACAGGAGAAGGTACTGCAGAGGTGGTTGCTGCAAACATAACTGCCGCACCCGGAAAAGTCACCGTTACTAGTACAACCAAAGCTTCAGGAGAAATTGTACTTACCGAAGCTGAAATAGTGGTAAGTGCCGGCCGCGGTATGAAGGGCCCCGAAAACTGGGGCATGATTGAAGACCTGGCCAAAACCCTGCATGCAGCCACTGCCTGTAGCCGACCGGTAGCCGATGCACACTGGCGGCCGCATAATGAGCATGTGGGGCAAACTGGTTTTGCCATTGCACCTAACCTGTATATTGCCATAGGTATTTCAGGCGCTATCCAGCACCTCGCCGGGGTAAACAGAAGTAAAGTGATTGTTGTCATCAATAAAGACCCCGAAGCGCCTTTCTTCAAGGCGGCGGATTATGGCATTGTGGGTGATGCTTTTGAAGTAGTGCCCAAATTGAACGAGGCCATAAAGAAACTAAAAGGAACCACCTGACAGATATTTACCTCAGAGTTCAAAAGCCTTTCTGTAACAGGAAAGGCTTTATTTTTTATATTTGTTGCCGAACTCTAATCAGACAGGTGAATGAAGAAGATAGAACTGGAAATAGTGGCTTTATCACACAGCATTACACAAACCCACTCCTACGCAGTAGTGCTGGGCGAAGTGAACGGTGTCAGAAGATTACCTATCGTTATCGGTGGATTTGAAGCACAGGCAATCGCTGTTGCCCTGGAAAAAATGCAACCCAGCAGGCCTCTTACACATGACCTGATGAGAAATTTCATGAACTCCTTCCGTATTGAACTGCACGAAATCATTATTTGTGATTTACAGGAAGGCATTTTCTTCTCTAAATTAGTCTGCTCATCTGATAATGACACGATAGAAATTGATTCCCGCACTTCTGATGCACTGGCCCTGGCGGTCCGGTTTGGATGCCCGATATACACTTATGAAAACATCCTCAGCAATGCTGGCATCCTGATGGAAGAAACCGAAGGAGAAAAGAAAAAGAAGGAGAAGAAAGAAGCGCTGGTAGAAGAAGCAGTTTCCGAAAATGCCGACCTGAAGACAATGACCCTTGATGAGCTCAACTCTTTACTGAATGAAGTCCTCGAACAAGAAGATTATGTACGGGCCATCGCCATCCGTGATGAAATAAACAGCAGAAATAAAGGAAAGAAATAG
>CALLZY010000206.1 GCA_937858715.1 uncultured Chitinophagaceae bacterium
TGCCAGTCAATGTTTGCAATACTGTCTTCAACATTGAATTTCGAGCCATAAATATCTTTCTGCATATTGAATTTACCTGTATTATAATCATAAAACCATAGATTCTCTTCATCACTTTTACGCAGAAATTCAGGAATCTTGGCTTTTTCATCCCAATGGTCGAACTTATACAGGCTTTTATTATCAGAGAAAGAAAGTGTGTAATAGCCAGTCTTGAACTGTGGCATATTTTCTTTAAGCATATCAGCCCACATGCCATTGCCCATTGTTTTCTTAATATTTGTCTTTACTTCATACTCCACCACAGCCTGATCAATAAACTGCTGTGCGGTTACTGTTAATGCAGCGAAGAAAAAAGCTGTAATTATTATTATGTGTTTCATACAGTTTATTTAGCAGGTGCAGAAGGTGTTTTGGCAGCTTTGTTTTTAAAATCCCATGCAAAACCTATCATCCAATAGCGTTTCAGGCGATCATTCCTTGTTTCATTATATGTGTAGCCATAAAAATTTCTGTTAATGCCAATATTCTGATTCAGAATATCCCTCACTATAAAATAAAGGGTGAATTCATTATTCCTGAATGTCTTTTGCAGCCGGGTATTCCACAAATGGTTGTTGAGGCTCACATCCCCATCCCTTATTTTTTCACGCCAATAATAATTGTAGTCACTATTTAATGACCAGGTTTTCTTGTAATATACAGTAGCATTAAATCCGAAATTATTGGTGCTGAAACTGCTTTTTTGTGTGGTTTTGTTATTGTTAAATCTGAAGTCATTATTCAGGCTAAGGTCATACTTTTTATCCTTTGATTTTGATAACCAGATATTCATTCCGGCAGACAATGTTTTTGAAACTGTTTTTATATTATTTAAATAATCTGCAAACTGGTTGTATGACAGGTTAGGGCTGAAATTAAGCCTTGTGTCAATTTTCTTGATTTTCATACCGATACCACTCCAAAGTCCCATACTGTAATTACCATTTGTATTAACTGGAGTTGTTATAGTCTTGCCTGATGACAGGTCAATAATCCGGCTATTAGTTATCGCATTGCTGCTCATATTTAAGTAGATTGACTGGTACATCCAGCGATCTTTCAGAAAGTCATAACCGTTGTGTGAAATGTTGAAGGTGTTGGTAAAAGTGGGTTTGAGTTCCAGGTTGCCATAATATTCATTAAAAATGTCGTTGTTACTTCTTAAAGGTTGTAATTGGTTGATGGAAGGCTGCGAAGTATTACCATTGTAGCTGAAACGCAGAGAATGATTGCTTTTATAGTTATAGGTAATTGTCGCTGCCGGAAAAAAGTTAGTATAATTTCTTTTGTAATTTTTTACCAGTGTGATATCATCTAAGTTAAAATGTGTGATTCCAAAGCCAGAGCCAAAATTGAATTTTACTTTTTTGTCGCTGAAATTGATTTTTATTGATGGCCTGTTAATGGTAATAGTTTGCTCAAAGTTGTTTGTAAGTGAGTCCACAACTTCATCGTATTTTCCGGAAGAAAGAGTGTAGTTATAAATCGCCTGGTTGTTCTTACCATTATTAAGGCTAAACTCATAGCCAAGTTCCAGCGAATACTTTTTGCTTAGCGGTTCTGTATAAACAGCCTTGCCTGTAAGACTGCCCGATTTTTTCGTATTAATACTATTTCTGTTCAGGTTTAGAATTGAATCCAGCAGGCCGTTTTCATACGCCCTGTTTTGTGATTTTATTATATTATCACTTTCGGTACTAAGAGATTTCCAATCAGCCGTAAGAGATAAGGTTCGCCGTGGTTTTTTGAATTTGTGCTTATAAATAAGGTTGGTGCTGTAAGCCTGCTTGTCTGAATTCCCTTCAAAAACTTTTGAACTGCTGTTTTTCAGTACATTATTTCCGCCTGTGGTAACAGAACTATCTATGTCACTGCTTTCAGTGTGATAATAGTTTGCCCTGAAAGTTAGTTTCAAAGTATTATTTGAGTCAATCTTAATGTCATAAATAGCGCTGTTCTTCAGATTGTACCTGTTTACATAGGTTGTACTGTTACTGTTCATATCGAAAACAGAATCCTTATTTATTGTTGTTCTGGTGAACTTGTTTTCATTGTTTTCATATATCTGGTTATTATATTTTGGCGAAAAGTTAAAAGTTGTTTTATCGTTCCATTTATTGCTGTATGAAAGGCCGGCATTTGTGTTTTTGATAAATCCGTTTTCTGTATTGACATAAGGCTCATCATCAGTGCCGCCGCCACGACTTATGAACATAAATCCGCCATCATCATCCATCCCCATCGTTACATTTTCGCTTTCACCACCATATTTTTGCTCGTCCTGCCATCCTAATCCATCCTGACCAGTGTTTCCGTTAAGCAGAAAAGCTGCAAGCTTCCGTTTGCCTTTAAAAGAACTAATCATCAGGTTGTTGTTAAAGCGGTTGCCTGGATTATTATTTAAGCCTCCGGCTAAATCAATTTTTCCAAAGTAACCTTTCTTCTTATCCTCTTTCAGTTTCAGGTTTATTGTTTTCTGAGTATTTCCGTCATCAATTCCTGTAAATTCGGCCTGTTCACTTTTTTTATCAAACACCTGTACTTCTTTTACAGCATCGGCCCTGAGATTTTTTACGGCCATACCGGGGTCATCGCCAAAAAATTCTTCACCGTCAACAAGAACTTTTTCTACTTTTTCACCCATTGCCTTTATTTCACCATTCTTATCCACCTGTATTCCAGGAAGCTTTTTCAGCAACTCCTCAACATTGGCGTTGGCACTTACCTTGAAGCTGTCAGCCGTATAAATAGTTGTGTCACCTTTAATCTTAATTGGACTTCCGCTTTTTACAATCACTTCCTGGAGGAGCTTGCTTTTACTGGTAATAGGCAGTGAACCGAGGTTCACATTGGGAGTATTCTGTATAGCGATGTTGTCAACGTAATCAGCATAATATGGGTGTGTGGTCATAAGGATATAATTTCCCGGCACCACATTCCTGATGTAAAAACTACCGTCTTTACCCGACCGGGTAAACCGGTGAATCAGCGAGTCTTTCTCAGTAAGCAGGAGTATAACAGCATTTGTTATGCTCTTTTTTTCCACTGTATCACGAATAAAACCGCTGACATTAACTTTTTGGGCACTAACTTTAATAGCTGAGGTAAATAGCAGAATTATAAAAACAGTTAAGGTTCTTTTCAACATGGTTGATTGGTTTAACAGGCAGTATGAACAAACGGGACAAAGTAACTTGAAATAATTACCGGATTAGATTTCCTGTTCTTAATTTTACGTTAAACCGGTTAACTCATACTGGCGATTCTTCACAAAAGAAATTATTACAATGGCAGTAAAAAAGGTAACTTCTTCAACCGGCAATGACAGTACACAAGCGGCTGCTGAGAAATATGAACAGGTAAACTTTATTGATACTTCAAAGAAAGTCTGGAATTTCTCCTTGCTAACTGATGAAGATGTAGCAAACTATCAGGCGGGAACAAATTACCAGCTCTATAAAAAGTTTGGGTCGCATTCTGTTCAGGTAAATGATGTATGGGGAATGTACTTCTGTGTGTGGGCACCAAATGCAACATCAGTATCAGTAAAAGGAAATTTTAATGACTGGAAGAATAAAGAGTATGAATTATATCCCCGCTGGGATAAAAGCGGTATTTGGGAAGGGTTCATCCCGGGATTTAAGTTAGGAGAGGTTTATAAATATCATATAGTTGGATTCAGAAAAAGAAAACAGGATAAAGGTGATCCGTTTGCCAACTTCTGGGAGAAAAGGCCAAACACTGCCAGTATTACCTGGGATATGTTTTATGAATGGAAAGATGATGACTGGATGAAGAAAAGGATGAAGAATAATTCGCTGGATGCGCCGTGGAGTATTTACGAGGTACACCTGGCAAGCTGGATGCGCCCTTTCAAAAATGATGAAGAAAGCTATAATAGCTATGATGACATCAGGGACAGGCTGGTTCCTTACATTAAGGAGATGGGGTTTACGCATGTTGAATTTATGCCGGTGATGGAGCACCCCTTTGATGGGAGCTGGGGCTACCAGTGTACTGGTTTTTTTGCAGCGACTTCCCGCTTTGGTGATCCGCAGGGATTAATGAGATTGATTGATGCACTGCACCAGGAGAATATCGGTGTAATTCTTGATTGGGTGCCTTCGCATTTCCCGTATGATGCACATGGCTTATTTATGTTTGATGGTACTCATAC
>CALLZY010000207.1 GCA_937858715.1 uncultured Chitinophagaceae bacterium
CTTAATATATGCATGCAGCGGCTTTTGCTGGGCATCTGATTTCCGCCTTGCTGCCCTGTCCCCACGCAGCTTACTTTCTTTTCAAAGCCTGCCTTTCCTCTGTGCATCAATCTGTGGCATCTGTGGTTAAACCAATATTCGCCATTTTCCCCTCCAAAACCCCCATTTTTCACCTAACTACCTCATTTTCACCCAACCGGAACGACTTTGTTCGCCTCCGGATTGAATCTCACAGCGTCCGGGTCGATGCTTACAGTATCCGGGTCGATGCTTGTAGCGTCCGGGTCGATACTTACAGCGTCCGGGTCGATGCTTACAGTGTCCGGGTCGATGCTTTCAGTGAGTCGTTCACTAAACTGTGCTGGTCACTATTCAGCCAACTGCTGCTGCATTTTTCTTACACGGTCTTCGAGCTTTTCGGAGGAAAGGTCTTCCCGCATACTGTCCACTTTAATGGGGAAACAGAAGGGTGTTAGCTGCATTGGAAATGATAGGATGATAGTTGACTGTTGGATGCGCTGCAGCATATCCCGTAATCTTGTTTCTTCCATTTGCTGGTCGAGTACTTCCTGGTAGCTCTGCCGCAACAACAGGTTGTGCGGGTCGTATTCGCTGAATACATTAAAGAGCAGCGATGCGGATGACTGCAGGTGCCTTGCTTTCTTTTTTTCGCCGGGCATGCCCTGGAAAATAAGGCCACCGATAACGGCCACATCCCTGAATTTTCTTTTGGCCATCTCGGTACTGTTAACACTGCGCTGTATATCGGCCAGCAGGTTATCGGGTGAGAAGAGTTCGTATGCGTTGGTATCGTCAACAGGGATGGGCTGATCGCTGAGGAGCTCAAAACCGTAATCGTTCATGGCAAATGAAAAAGTGATGGGACGGATGCGGCTGATGCGGTAAGCAAGAATGGCGGCCATTGCTTCGTGTACGAGCCGTCCTTCAAAGGGATAGACGAAAAGATGAAAGCCGTCTTTTGTTTCGATATGCTCGATAAGCAGTTCGTTTTCTTTTGGCACTTTGGATAACTGCTGTTGTAAATCGAAAAGAGGTTTCAGCGCTTTCAGTTCTTTTGTGGTCTGTCTTCTGTGGTCTGTTGTCCTATTCAGCGTTTCCCTGAGTTTTTTTCCCAGGTTGGCACTGAGGGGCATTCGTCCGCCGTTCCAGCTGGGGACGATTGATTTTTTGGAAGCAGATTTTCTGACGAGTACCGTCATATCTTTTATCATTACAAATTCCAGGTTTCGTCCGGCGAGAGTGAACACATCGCCGGTTTCGAGGCGGGAGATAAAATACTCTTCGATAACGCCTATATAACCGCCGCCGATGAACTGTACTTTCATCATGGCGTCGCTGACAATAGTGCCGATGTGCATGCGGTGGCGCATGGCCACTTTGCGGCTGTTTATTTTATACAGGCCGTCTATGACTTCTACTTTCCTGAAATCGTCGTACTGGTGCATGGCATTGCCGCCTTCGGTAATGAAGTGAAGTATCTGCAGCCACTCGTCTTTAGTTAAATCGCCATAGCAGTAAGTTGAAGTAACTTCTTCAAAAATTTCATCGGGATAAAATCCGTCGGATATGGCAATAGTATTGAGGTACTGCATCAGCACATCGTAGCACAACATCATGGGCGGGCGGCTTTCAATAAGATTTTCCTGCATGGCCGATTTTAATGCGGCGGCTTCCATCAGTTCTAATGAGTGAGTGGGCAGAAAGTAGATTTTGCTGATTGCATCGGGGCTATGACCACTGCGGCCGGCCCGTTGCAGAAACCTGGCGACACCTTTTGGCGAGCCGACCTGAATAACGGTTTCAACCGGGCGGAAGTCAACACCAAGGTCGAGACTGGCAGTGCAGACCACCGCTTTCAGTTTGCCGGTATGCAGGTTTTCTTCAATCCAGGTACGCAGTTCCCTGTCGATAGAACCATGATGCAGGGCGATGGAGCCGGCAAGATCAGGGCATACATCGAGCAGGGTTTGATACCATGTTTCACTCATACCTCTTGTGTTGATGAAGATGAGTGTGGTGCGGCTTTGCTCAATGATTGGAATGATTTTGTGCGCCAGCTTAATACCGAGATGACCGGCCCAGGGATATTTTTCTATTTCATCAGGAAAAACTGACTCGACTTCAATTTGCTTATTGATATTGGCTTTGATAACCTTACCCCCGGCTCCTTTTCCACGGGAGAGGGGAGAAAGCAGGACATCTTTTGCTTCATCGAGATTGCCGATGGTTGCTGAGATGCCCCAAATTGAAATGGGAGTTTCGGGTTTCGGGTTTCGGGTTGCTGTACTTCTGACCTCTGAC